>NZ_JACJFF010000113.1:0-16046 GCF_014164465.1 Vibrio sp. SG41-7
CTCTTATGGGATTTACTTACCTAAGTTAAGTTAAGTTAAGTTAAGTTAAGTTAAGCTGAACTGACAGCTTAATATGGAACAGGGTAGCGCTTAAACACTGTGTTGATATCAGTGAGTATCTCTTCTGATAGAGGCTTGCTGAAAGCGGCTACGTTTTCTTTGAGCTGTTCCATCGTGGTCGCTCCAATGATGGATGAGGTAACACCATCGACTTGATTACACCATGCTAATGCAAGCTGGCTCGGCGTAAATCCATGAGTGTTCGCGACTTCTGCATATCCTTTTACCGCTTCATTGGCAGATTCGGTGTCGCGGAAAATGCCCTTACGCTGCATGTATGTCCAGCGGCTGCCTTCCGGTCTTGCGCCATCGATGTATTTTCCACTGAGCATTCCTCCAGATAACGGTGACCAAGGCAGGTAAGCGACGTCTTCATGCACACAGTTCTCAATCAGATACGGCCAGTCTTTTGCGTGCAGTAGGCTGAATTCATTCTGAATCGAGACCATGCGTGGCAAATCATGTTTTTCGCTCAGCTTGAGATAGGTGTTGATACCCCAAGTAGTGTCATCAGACAAACCAACATGACGGATTTTTCCTGCTTTAACGCAGCTCGCTAGGGCTTGAAGGATCTCCAACATTTCCCCTTCATGCTGCTTCCGGTCGATATCACTGAAGCGAATTTGATTTGGGAACTGTTTTCCAAAGTGAGGTGTATTTCGATTTGGCCAATGCAGTTGATATAGGTCGATATAATCAGTCTGTAGACGCTTTAATGACGCATCAACCGCTTCGATTACGGCTTCACCCGTTATAGGACCACCATCTCGAACCCAAGGGAGGCCTGGGCCTGCAATCTTACTCGCTATGATCAATTCTTGGCGGCGCTGCGGGTGGCGCGATAGCCAGTTACCAATAATCGCTTCTGTTTTGCCGTAGGTCTCTGGAGAAGGCGGAACCGCGTACATTTCTGCAGTATCGATGAAGTTAATACCTTGGCTTAGTGCGTATTCGATCTGTTGGTCGGCTTGCTGTTGTGTATTTTGCAGCCCCCAAGTCATGCTGCCAAGACAGATGCGGGAAACGGGAATTTGACTACTTCCTAGTTTTGAATATTCCATTGAATTCGGGATTCCTGTGGTTAAGTTCTCTGGTACTCGCATTAGAGTTTTTGAAAAGAGAGCGAGTGAGGAATGAAAACGAATATAAATTATTAGCACAAAATGACACGACAAGGTATGGCTGAGGGAAGTTTAATGAGTCATTTCTCAACGTAGCGAATGAGCTAGCCGCATAGTCGTGGAGCTATAGATATAAAGCAGGGGAGTCACAAAACGTGAATGGGTTTGACGCCTGAATAGGACATCATAGAAAGAGAGAAGAAGAGTCAAAGACAAAAGAGCTCTACATCATAGAGAAGTAGAGCTCTTTTATTAGGGGTTCTATAAATATGTTCTGAGTATTGATTAAGTTACGAGGTCGCGTTGGTGTCAAACCCACCTTGAGATTGCGCCTGTCTTAGAGCTTCCTGCCTTTGAACTTCTTTCTCAGGTAATGCTGGCTGAAGCGTTTCCTCAGAGGCTTGAGGAGATAAAATGAAATATTTATTAATCGTCATAACTGTGTCTCCGTGTAACGTATGACAGATTCTGCATCAAGGATAAAGGGTGATCATCATCCACTTTGTACTTTTTATAGGCTGAGAGTGGAGGGCGTAGAATGCGTACAAAGCGATCTCTTATCATCCGTATGCAATGTTGAACTGACGAAACCCTCTGATTTCAAGTATAGGAAGCTCGTCTAATTTCGCACAATAATGATGTAGAGCAATTACATAGATGGTCAGGGGCGTAAGATGAAAAACCTCGCTACTGACTCTGTGTTCGTTTTTATTTAACGATGCATCGCTTATCGACATAATAATTAGGTCAGTAAATCAATTACTTAATCCATGGTGAGATGAATTATGGAAAAGCTTGTAGAACGTTTTCTGAATTACGTTACTTTTGATACTAAATCCGATCCTTCTAATCAGCAGTGCCCAAGTTCACCGGGTCAAATAACATTTGCTGAAGCCTTAAAATCAGAATTGATCGCATTAGAGTTAGCTGATGTCTCTTTAGATGAAAATGGCTATTTGATGGCGAAACTGCCGTCGAATGTCGATTACGATGTGCCTGCTATTGGCTTTGTGGCGCATATGGATACCGCTCCTGATGCTTCCGGTGCAAACGTGAAACCACAGCTGATTAAAGATTATCAAGGTGGAACGATAGAATTAGGTGCAAGCGGTGAATGCCTGAATCCAAGCCAATACCCAGATCTTGATGCCTTGCATGGCCATGACCTCATCACTACTGATGGCACGACTCTGCTTGGGGCTGATAATAAGGCGGGCATCGCTGAAATCATCAGTGCAATTGCTTACCTCAAAGCGAATCCAGAGATCAAACACGGCGATATTTGTATTGGCTTCACGCCAGACGAAGAGATCGGCCGTGGTGCTAACTTGTTTGATGTTAAGAAGTTTGGTGCCGAATGGGCGTATACCATTGATGGTGGCCCGGTAGGGGAGTTGGAATTTGAGAACTTTAATGCCACGAGCGCCGATGTTATCTGTCATGGCGTGAACGTTCATCCGGGTACCGCAAAAGGCAAAATGGTCAACGCGATGAATATCGCGGCGCAATTCCAATTGATGATGCCAACGCAAGAAACACCAGAGTGCACAGAAGGTTATGAAGGTTTCTACCACCTGAAGTCAGCTGAAATGGGTGTAGCTCGCTCTGAACTGGGTTATATCATCCGTGATTTTGAACGTGAGGGTGTAGAAGCGCGTAAGGCATTCATGCAACAGAAAGTGGATGAGCTGAATGAGTGTCTTGAGAAAGGCCGTGTTGAGCTGGTGCTAACCGATAGCTACTTCAATATGAAAGAGATGGTTGAACCGCATCAACATATTATTGAATTAGCGAAGCAAGCGATGATCGAGTGCGATGTTGAGCCAATGATCAAACCGATCCGAGGTGGTACAGACGGCGCTCGCTTATCTTTCATGGGGCTACCATGTCCGAATATCTTCACTGGCGGCTATAACTTCCACGGTATTCATGAGTTCATTACCATTCAAGGCATGGAGCAAGCGGTAAAAGTGATTGTCGAATTGTCTCAGCGTACGGCGACTCATTACCAAAAATAGGATATCAAAGCGTTATATCTCTTTGTATTTTTAAGAGTATTCAATAATACTCTCTTTAAGCATAAGGGAGTACGCGATGAAAAAGTTAGTTTTACTTTGCACCCACTTAGCCGTGGGTGCTTTTGGTTTTGGGCTTGGTATCTATGCACTACCTATCTTGATTGAGCCTGATTCTCCTTCCTCAAGTTCTGTTGAAGCGATCAGTCAGCAGGCTATCTACACAGGCGAGTTCACTAAAGACCGACAAGACAGTGACTTTTTGCATTGGGGAGAAGGCATCGTTTCTGTTTCTGAAAGTGCGATAGCTTTTGAAGGTGAACTGGCACCGGGACCGGATTATAAAGTTTACCTATCACCTAAGTTTATTGAAACCGAACAGGCATTCAATGACAGCAAGAGCGAGTTACTAAGAGTCGGAGATGTGAAAACATTCGACCGATTTATGGTTGAGCTGCCTGAAGGTATTGATCTTAATCGATTTAATACGGTTGTGATTTGGTGTGAAACTTTTGGTCAATTTATTACTTCTGCCAAGATAAAATGATAGCCTTACCTAAGCTGAATTAATCATGAAAAGGAGCGCTCTATTTTGAGCGCTTTTTTATAATGCGTTTTTTGGGTTGAGTCAGTCGCTGTAAAGCTCGTCGTTATAAAGCTTAATTGTTGTAATACAAAGGAATACGTAATGGAAAAGTTGTGGCAAGTGATCGATTTCTTACTCGCTAATAAGTTTATTTTTAGTGTGCTGATCATCTGCATTATATTAATTATCCGACGAATCACTCTGTCTCGAATCCGTGGTGATGTCGCTTTTCTCAGTGAAGATCAACGTAACTGGATGTCACGTACCAAGAACGGTACGTTTGCCATTATTATGGTCACTTTATTTGTGCTGTGGAAATCTGAAATCAGCGAGTTTGCGCTGTCAGTAACGGCCATTGCTGTTGCTATAGTCGTCGCATCTAAAGAGATCATTTTGTGTTTCACCGGTTCTATTCAGCGTGCGAGTTCTCGTTCATTTAGAATCGGTGACTGGATCGAAGTGGGTAAAATCAGCGGTGAGGTGATTGAGCACAACTTGATGGCGACTGTGATTCAGGAAATCGACCTATATCACGGGCAATACCATTTCACAGGTAAGACCGCTACGCTGCCCAATAGCATGTTCTTCACCTACCCGGTCAAGAACCTTAATTTCATGAAGCGCTACGTTTATCATAACTTTTTTGTGACGGTGAAAGACTTTGTAAACCTATACCCTATGGTGCCGGGTCTTATTGTGAAAATTGAAGAGCACTGTGAAGAGTTTATCGATGTTGCGCGCCGTTATAACGGTGTGATCGAAAAACACGCTGGCGTTGACCTTCCGGGATCTGAGCCTCATATCCATATCACGAGCAGTTCGACGGGTGAGCAAGAAGTGCACTTTATGATCTTCTGTCCGACCGAAAAAGCGATTCATCTTGAGCAAGATATTCGTAAAGACTTTATGGAAGCGTACGCAGAGGCCTTTCCAACTAGCGTTTGACCCCAATTAACTAACGCTTTAAGTTGTTTACGTATTTCATGTTTGAAACGTAAGGCACTGAAAGTAAAAGAAAGCCGAGAGCGATAAGATCGACTCTCGGCTTTTCTATATCTGAAATTCAGCTTCGATATCAGTCTAGATCAGCGAGTGGTAACCAGTCTACTTCCACACCTGCTTGCTCAAACATATCTTGGCTTATCTTGATCTTATCTCCCCAACGAGAAAGGAAGTCTTCACTTTGCTCTGGGCAATGGACCGCTGAAATCCCAGTTTGGATGATTTTTGCTGCACAGTTCGGACAAGGGAAGTGGGTCACCCAAACTTCACAACTGTCTAAATCACGTTTAGCAAACAAGATTGCATTTTCTTCAGCGTGAAGCGTCTTGAGGTACTTCATTTCCCTGTCATCAGTATCCGCACTATCAGACACGCCATGTGGGTAGCCATTAAAACCAACGGAAACAATACGGTTGTGCTTAGTGATTACGGCGCCGACTTGAGTTGAAGGATCTTTACTCCAAGAACCGACCAATTCCGCCATTTGATAGAAACGCTTAGCCCATTTTGAAATCATGAGAATTCCTTAACAATTAAATGTGAATGCTTATCTGTCTGACCATACATTATGTTAGACAATATCCATAGAGAACAAAAGCTGAGAGGTTGATTTACTTAGGAATTGTAACGTGTTTGTAAACACTTTATAAGCACTTGGTTTCAATTAACATATTGATACACTTTGGCTAGTTATAATTGATATTCCTCGGACAATGGTGACGAGTGTGTTACGTAAATTTTATGCTGTTCAAATACTAATAAGTGACGGTATAACCATGCGTAAAAAGTTGATCCTTACGGCTCTTGCAAGCTCTCTTATTCTTGCTGGGTGTGGGCAAGATGCTCAAAATGCCAAGCAAGCGCCTCTACCTCTCGTAGCTGTACAGGATGTTAGCGTTGTTTCTCACCAGCAAAGTAAGTCGTACATCGGTCGTATTGAAGCCGTTGAAGACACGGCTATCACCGCGCAGGTTTCAGGCTATCTACAAAGCCGTCATTTCAATGAAGGCCAAATGGTCGAAAAAGGCCAATTGCTTTACTCAATCGAGCCATCTTCGTTTGAAGCTGAAGTCGCAAGTGCAAAAGCCTCTGTTGCTCAAGCGAATGCGAACCTTAAAAAAGCCGAACTTGATTTTAACCGTGGTAAGAATCTACTTCCTAAAGGCAGTATTTCTCAATCGGAATTCGATGCATTGACGGCAAACTTATTAGGTTCACAAGCGCAACTTGAAGCTAGCCATGCTCAGTTAAACGCAGCCAATGTTCAGCTTTCTCATACCCAAATTACCGCCCCTTTTTCTGGAAGAATCAGCGACACCAAAGTGAGTACTGGTGATCTGGTTTCGCCGTCTTCAGGTGTATTAACTACCTTGGTTAGCTTAGACCCAATTCATGCGTCGTTCAGCATCAGTGAGCGTGAGCGTATTGAGTTAGGGATGGATCGCATTGAAGGCGACGGCAGCAGCGACTCTGCGGGTGTTGAAGTTCAGATCATACTTGAGAATGGTGAAGCGTTTGAACACCTAGGTCAGCTTGATTTCTTGGGCAATCGTATCAACCTCAATACAGGCACAATCGCGATGCGTGCGATTGCCGATAACCCGAATCAGCAACTACTTCCGGGTCAACATGTGCGCGTTGATCTGCGTGAAAAACAATCTATTGATGTTGTGACTATTCCGCGACGTGCAGTTCAAACCGACCTAGAAGGTGACTTTGTAATGGTACTGGTTGAAGGCGAAGCTGCACCAGTCGCTGAGCGTAGAAATATTGAGATGGGTCGACAAGTTGAAGGTGGGGTGATTGTTCAATCTGGATTAGAGAAAGACGATGCGGTGATCACTCAAGGCCTACAGCGTGTACGTAATGGTATGTCCGTTCGTATTCAAGCTTCTGCTGAACAAGCTGAGTAAGGGGGCTATTTATGTTAAGTCGTTTCTTTATTCAAAGGCCTAAGTTTGCCCTTGTCATATCCATAATATTAACGCTGGCGGGTGCGATCTCTCTCGCTATCTTACCAGTGGCCGAATATCCCAAAATTAGCCCACCATCGGTCAGTGTATCGGCATTCTACACGGGTGCCAGTGCTGAAGTGGTGGAACAGGCGATAGCCGACCCCATAGAGACGTCGGTGAATGGCGTAGAAGATATGATCTACATGTCTTCTAAAAGTGCTAACGACGGTTCATACAACCTAAATGTGACCTTTGATGTCGGTACTGATGCTGATATGGCTCAGGTCAACGTTCAGAACCGAGTCGCCCAAATCGAATCGAAGCTTCCACAAGAAGTTAGAATGGTTGGCGTAACGGTTAAGAAACGTTCACCTGACCTTTTGATGGTATTGAACTTCTACTCTCCAAACGGTGAGTATGATGACCAGTTCCTGATCAACTACGTAAACTTAAACATTAAAGACCAACTGGCACGTGTGTCGGGTATTAGTGAAGTGAACGTGTTGGGCGGCGGTGAGTATTCGATGCGTGTTTGGTTAGACCCTGAGAAAATGGCTAACCTGAACTTAACAACATCTGATGTGTATGGCGCATTGGCTGAACAAAATGTTCAAGTCGCTGCCGGTCGTATTGGTGCTGCACCATACGCCAATCCACAAGAAGTACAGTTCAACTTGGTGACAAAAGGCCGCTTAGAAACGGCTGATGAGTTTGAAAATGTTGTACTTCGCGCAAATCAAGATGGTTCAACCGTTTACTTAAAAGACATTGCACGCGTTGAGTTAGGTAAAAAATTCTACGATGGCAATGGTAAATACCGAGGACAAGATGCTTCAATCGTAACGCTGTCACTTCAGTCAGACGCAAACGCGTTGGAAAGTGGTAAAGCGGTCATGGCGATGCTGGACAATCTAAGTACTAACTTCCCTGAAGGTGTTGCTTACGAGGCGAGTTATGACACCACAGTCTTTGTTGCAGAGTCGATTAAGGGCGTAGTGAAAACGCTGATCGAAGCTATCTTGCTGGTTATCGCGGTTACTTATCTGTTCTTGGGTAGTGCGCGTGCAACCTTGATTCCTGTGGTTGCGATTCCGGTGTCGTTGATTGGTACCTTTGCCGTCATGCAGATGACAGGATTTACCATCAACACGGTAACCCTGTTTGGTTTGATATTGGCGATTGGTATCGTGGTAGATGATGCGATCTTGGTTATCGAAAACGTCGATACGACGATGGCCAAAGACCCAACTATTTCACCGCGTAAAGCAACACTGATCGCGATGAAAGAAGTAACGGGCCCTATCGTTACATCAACACTGGTACTTCTTGCCGTGTTTATCCCTGTGGCGATGTTGCCGGGTATTACTGGCATCATGTATCGTCAGTTTGCTCTGACTATTTGTATTGCGGTTGTTATCTCTTCTATTAATGCTCTAACGCTGTCACCAGCATTGTGTTCACTGGTTCTTAAGCAGGGTGGTGGCAACACAGCTCGTTGGTACCAAGCGTTCAACCGTGGCTTAGAGTCTGTTACTAACAAATACGGTCAAATTGCAGGCTTCCTTGTGAAAAAGGGTGTACTACTGTTTACCTTCTTTGTTGTGGCACTAGCGGCGGTAACTTATTTCGCGAAAACCACGTCTACGGCATTTGTACCTCAAGAAGATAAAGGTATTTTGCTGGTTAACGTGCAGCTTCCTGACGCGGCATCACTGTCTCGTACAGAAGATGTGACTGAGCAGTTGCTAGAGATGGTTGAGCAAGAGCCGGGTGTTGATGGTGTGACACTGGTAAACGGCTACGCATTCATGACAGGCGCTTCTGCTTCGAATGGCGCGTCGTTATTTATCAAACTGCATGATTGGGATATGCGTAACGCACTAGATGGTCAACATTCCGCACAAGCTATCTCACAACGTATTAATGGTCGAGCGGCCACGGAACTGCCTCAAGCTATTGTGTTTGCAATGGGACCTCCAGCAGTTCCGGGTATGGGTGCTGCTTCTGGTTTCGAATTTGTTCTAGAAGATACATTAGGTCGTAGTCGTACTGATCTGGCGATGGTAATGAATGACGTGATTGCTGAGGCGAACAAACAGCCTGAGATTTCACATACGTTCAGTACTTTCCGTGCCAACGTTCCTCACTACTATGTCGATATCGACCGTGAGAAAGCACAACAGTTAGGTATTCCGTTGTCGGAAATATTCCAAACTCTGCAAGGTAATCTTGGTTCACTGTACGTGAACGATTTCACCATGTTTGGTAAGAACTTCCGCGTGACCATGCAAGCTGATAGTGAACACCGTAGCAGCATGGATGATCTCCAACGATTCCACGTGCGCTCGTCTAATGGCGAGATGATCCCGCTCAGTACATTGGTGACTTACGACCAGATCTTCGAACCAGATGTCGCATGGCGTTACAACATGTACCGCAGTGCCGTGATTCAAGGCCAACCAGCGCCGGGTTACTCAAGTGGTGATGCGATTGCTGCAATGGAACGTGTAGCCGCTGAAGTCTTACCTCAGGGTTATCAGTACGAATGGACAGGCATGGCCTACCAAGAAGTATTGGCAGGCAACCAAGCGATCTTTGCTTTTGCACTGGCTCTGATCTTCATCTACCTGTTTATGGTGGCTCAATACGAGAGTTGGACAATACCGATAGCGATTATCTTAGTGGTACCGGTTGCAACCTTAGGCTCCTTCTTAGCGTTGAATCTAACAGGCACACCGTTGAACCTCTATGCGCAAATTGGTTTGGTTCTCTTGATAGCCTTGGCCGCGAAGAACGCAATCTTGATTGTAGAGTTCGCAAAAGTGGAGCGTGAAGAGAAAGACGCATCAATTGAAGATGCGGCAGTGAAGGGCGGTACGCTGCGTTTCCGTGCTGTGAACATGACCTCTTGGTCGTTCATCTTAGGTATTTTCCCGCTTATCTTTGCAGCGGGTGCAGGTCACGTGAGCCAGAACTCGTTGGGTATTTCACTGATCGGCGGTCTGCTATGTGTGTTGTTAGCAGGTACGTTCCTAATCCCAGGCTTCTATGCATTCGTGCAACGTAAGCGTGAGAAAGCACACGGTGGCACGACTAAGTTGATTCCACTTGATGACGAATAGGAGACTTAACTCCGATAAGATTAACGCCTTGCAAGGCTAATCCCTTGCAGGATTAAATCCTTGTAAAAACTAAGGCTTAGCATTACGCTAAGCCTTTTTTATTCCGCTTGTGAATAAAAACGCTATTTATATAATCAAATGTTCGTTTTGTGATGGAGCTAACACTCTAATTTAGGTTTTGTAATAAAATGATGTTTTATTATTAAGTGTCTGTTTAATATGGAAATAACAGTGTTCAGCTAACGAGTGTATGCTCGAAAACATTTGCACAATAGTGTGAAGTGTTTCAAAATTACCTAGTTATATTGAAATTTTTTGTGCATTGAGGTTCTTATGAAAGTCATTGATTTATTTAAACACCGAGGCGATAGCGTGTCTTCGCAACACTCAGAGTTTATGCAATGGATGTCTCCAGCTCTTAGAGATTACTGGGGTGACTTTCTGAATCGTACGCAAAATAGCCATTTCTTTGCTTGGGTTCGTGATCACCACAAACCTGCTGTAAATGAAGATGCACCAGAGATGCCAATAGAACAGCCGCTCGTATTAACGCGAGAAGCACAGCTTGTATTTGATGAGCTTAATCAGCAGATCGGTGAAGTTATTCATACTGGCGACTGGATCAATGTTAGTCAAGACCGTATCAACCAGTTCGGCCTTGTTACTGAAGATATGCAATGGATCCATACTGAACCTTCTAAGGCTGAAACAGATTCTCCGTTCAAAACAACCATCGCACATGGTTTTTTGACTTTGTCTCTGCTTCCTAGACTGACTGACAGTGTTGATCCTGATAAGTCTCAATTCCCAACAGCGAAGATGGTTGTAAACATTGGTCTTAACCAAGTTCGTTTCCCATATCCTGTAAAATCGGGCAGTAACGTTCGTGCTAAAAGTACGCTAACAAAAGTAACGCCAATTAAGAAAGGCCTAGAGATTGAACGCGAAATTCGCGTAGAAATCGAAGGTATCCGTCGTCCTGGTGCTGTGATTGTTTCGGTAATCCAACTTCACTTCTAGAGCTTTTTTTGTAAGTGGAACTGCTTTTAAGCGAAGATTATAGATTCAAAAAAAGAGAGAGCTTAAGGCTCTCTCTTTTTGTTTGTGTCGTATCAAATCGACATCTCTAGCGTTGGTAACAACATCACGAAAAGCCTTTGCTGACTTAATGTGTATGTCGCTATTTAGTACGTGTGTAACTACTTAATGCGTGTTTTGCTAATTAATACGCGGTTAGTTAGTTTAGACGCAGTAAGCTACTTAATACGCGTGTAGCCGTACTCTTCGATAAGATCTTGCCCTTGCTTTGACTTCACGAACTTGATGAAATCTTTGCTCTCGTCAGAAACTGATTCAGTTTTGTGTAGCAACAAGAATGGGCGAGCCAATTCATAGCTGTGGTTAGCAATGTTCTTAGATGTTGGCTCTACGCCTTCAAATGTAATGGCTTTAATCGAACGGTCGATCGAACCTACAGAGATAAATCCAATCGCGTGTGGGTTATGGTTAACAATCGTTTTAACCATGCTGTTGCTGTTTACAACCAAGTTATTTGGGTTGATGTCAGAAACCAGACGGTCATTAATGATTTTCGTTAAACCAAGCAAGCTTTCGAAGCTGTAGCGTGAACCAGAAGACGCTTCACGAGTTACAACTGCGATAGGCTGATCCGCACCACCCACGGCTTTCCAGTTCGTAATTTTGCCTTTGTAGATATCAAATAGCTGCTCACGTGTAACGTTGCTTACAGCGTTTGAGCGGTTAGTTACGACAGCTAGGCCGTCAAAGGCAATTGGAAACACCTTCAACTTCTCGTCCTGTTCGCGGTCGGTTAAATAACGCGAGCTCATACCGATATCAGAGACACCTTTGTTAACCATGGTAATACCCGCTGTAGAACCGATGCCCTGAACCGCAATATAGTTATCAGGGTGAGTCTTGTTGTACTCCTCAGCTAATACATCCATCACTCGTGATACTGAAGTGGAGCCCGAAATAGTGGTTTCTTGTGCTAAAGCAGCTTGAGAAGACAGGGCTAAGGATAAAAGAGAGGCAAGCGCGACTCGTAACATAAACAACTCCTAGTTAATAACATTTGTTGGCTATGATTGGTCGGTTATATGACACTTTTGTGAAATTCTATACGGATACGTTATAGCAGTTAATCTGGTGAGTGAAAGACAGTGTGGCTGCCAAAATGGCACTGGTTAATGAAATTTAGACGGCTTTACCCTTTTAGAATGTGTTTACTGAAGAAGGATTCGTTTCTGGGAGCAGGGCGGGTATTTTGTTTGCACTTGTTCGCTAAAATGATCGTTGAGTCCTAAGCTAAGTAGAGGAATTCACTACTTAGAAGTTTCTATGAAGTTACAAGAGGTGTTATGTCCGTTATTCATATAGAACTGAATCGTCTTTTAATTGGAGCTGAGAGGCTCTGTACTTCACGAAATCGTAGTTTACCTGTAGAGCTAGGCAAATCCCTTTATGAAGAGTGTGAGGGTGGTGTGCTGTTTTCTCAGGCGCATTATCTACTCGACTCATCTCATAGTGATTATACCAACGAGATCGCCTGCGTTACCTTTGATGAGTCGTTATCTTGCTGGGTGGTGATGGTGCCACTTGAAGATAATGCGGAAACCGACTCTGTCAATTGGGGACCTTACCCTTACCTTCCTCAATCCAAGGATCTTGATGCTATTTTGGCTGAAATAGAAAAAGACCCTAAATCCTACTTCTGGTCGTGACCATTTTACTTAGGCGTTCGCTGGTGGTTTGATACCAAAAACGAACGACCTTCGTAAATTCCCACCAACACATTTCAGATTTTTACTTTTACCTGCACCTGCACTTTCTAAGACTGTTCAACCAATAAGACAGTGCAGCCAATAATATTGTGCAACTAATAAGACTGTGCAACCAAAGAGCGGAAGTCTTTTGGAGTCTTGCCATGATAGGTTTTAAAGGCTGTACTGAAGTGTGCCGCGCTTTTAAATCCAGATTCATAAGCGATTTGAGTAATAGATTTATTCGATGTTCTGAGCTGTGTCGCTGCGTGGGCGATTCGCTTTATCTTTAATAGATTTGAAAAGGAAAGGTCTTCGGCCGATAAACGGCGTTTAAGTGTGGCTGGTGACATCCCCATATAGCTGGCTAGGGTATCGAGTGAGATATTATTCTCAATGTTCTGTTCAATATAATGAATGACCTTTTGCGTCACGGTTAACCTTGACGCTCGGGCAATAATAACTAGTAGAGCAGGGTGCTGCTCGATCATTAGAGAGAGCAAACCTAAACCTAATTGAGTGAGTGCGTAGTCATTCTGAGTCGATGAATGAACGAGCGACATGATGAGTTCTTTCAATTGGCAGATTTCGGTATCAGTTTGATTAAACTTAATGTATTTATCTGGGACTCGAGTGGGTTCTAGGTCGCTAAACTGATTAATGAATTTCTGAAAAATAGCTAAATCAAAATCTACACAGGTTGCGCTGAATTCGCCATTCTCAGTGTCAACGGTGATGTCTTTAATCTGACCAGAATTGTAAAGAGTAAAATCTCCGGCTTGCAATGAGGCTTCAGTCCCATCAGGTAGCACGAAAGAAATACTGCCTTTAGAAACGATGAAAATACCGTTTTTAGAGGCGGGGTAACGTTCCCGTTTCCTGGGAATGAAATTTCTGAATTGAGTAACTGTGATTGATGACATAGTGCGCTTCTTTGACGTTGTAAACTGATTGCTTATTGATTATTTTTTTTAAGTATTGTTTAAGCATGAGACATTTACAAAAAAGGCGCTAATAATTAGCGCCTTTAGAAGTGAACCTTTGAAGCTTTTGACCTTGAAAGCTCTAACCTTGTAAGCTTTGACCTTGAAAGCCGTAACCTTGAAAGCCGTAACCGTTAAAGCTCTTAAGCTTCGGTTTCGTTTGTCGTTTCAGGCTCGCTAGGCAAGTCCGCAAATACTTGAGTAGGTTTTGCTACTAAGTTACGGTTTTCCTGATTAACTTCGAAGAGAACTACTTCTAAAACGTCTCCCAGTTTGTATACCATTTCTTTATCGATAGATACAGTACCCATATCACCGTTGCACTCTATTCTCTCTTTATTATCAATAATGAGAGAACCAGGGATAAATGCAGCTGCACCATTCTCAAGTAGACGCACACGCATACCAGCACGGTTAATGTCGAAGATCTCTGCTTGGAAGCGAGTCTCTTCTACAGGAGCGTTTGCTAGAGTACGAGCGTACAACCAATCGCCAACATTGCGCTCAGCCATACCGTGGTGACGGCGGTGCAGGGCAAGTTCATCACCAATCGTTTCATCTGGCGTTTGAATTGGCGCTTTACCTAAGATGTGTGCTTTAAGCATACGGTGGTTAATCATGTCACCGTATTTACGAATTGGAGAAGTCCACGTCGCGTAAATGTCTAAACCCATCGCGTAGTGTGGCGCAGGTTCATTGCTGATCTCGCTGTACGCTTGGAATTTACGAATACGGTTGTCGTAGTAGCTGTTGTCTAAAGAGCCTAACCAACGGCGCAGAGTTGCGAAGCCTTCTAGAGAAACGATCTGCTCTTCTGTAAATGGTGTTTCAGCTTCTGGATTAACCAGTTCTAGAACGTCTGCTACTTTCTCAGCTTTAAAACCAGAGTGACAGTTAAAGACACCTTGGTTAAAGCTTTCTTTTAATACTCGACCTGCACAGATGTTCGCGCTGATCATAGACTCTTCAACCAACTTGTTTGCAGTGCGACGCATGTCTGCGTGGATAGCGACAACATCGTTATCTTCGCTAAGCTCAAAGCGGTAGTCAGGGCGATCTGGGAATACAACAGCGTTTGTTGAGCGCCATGCTGAACGTGCTTGTGCAAATTGGTGAAGGTCAGAAACAATCGCAGCGATCTCTTCTGACGGTTGCCACTTCTCAGATGCGCCAGTTTCTAGCCAATCAGATACATTGTCGTAAGCAAGACGAGCGTGAGATTTGATATTGGCAGCGAAGAAGTTAATGTCATCACCGATAACACCCTCTTTAGATACTGTCACTGTGCAGCAAAGTGCCGGGCGAACTTCGTTTTCTATTAGTGAGCATAAGTTATCAGCGAGATCACGAGGTAACATAGGAATGTTACGGCCAGGCAGGTAAATAGTGAAACCGCGCTCACGAGCCACTTTATCCATCGCATCATCTGGAGAGATGTAAGCGGTAGGATCAGCAATCGCAATAGTTAGCTCAAAATCACCGTTCTCTTTCTTCTTAGCGTAAAGCGCATCGTCCATATCTTTTGTGCTTTCGCCATCGATAGTCACAAAAGGGACGTGAGTCATGTCGATACGTTCAAGATCAGCATCGTCTTTGATCTGCCAGTCGTCGATGCCTTCAGGTTCGCTGTTTGGTAGGTCGTTTTGTGCAAGCGTTACCCACCAAGGTGCGATCTTGTCGTCAGCATCTGTGATTTTTTCAGATATTTGAGCCAAGAATCCGTTGTCACCTTTTAACGGGTGTTGAATGATATGAGCAACAACCCAGTCGCCTTCTTTTAGCGTTTCAGGGTTTAGCCCCTTTTTTGCTTTCGCTTTAAGTTGCAGCTTTTTCAGTTGTGGGTGATCTGGAACAACGTTCAAACGACCTTTAAACAACTTCACTCGTGCAATAAAACGAGTAAGGCCTTGTTCAATCAATTCCTCAGGCTCTGCTACTTCGCGATCTTTCTCGGTGCGAATGATGGCAATTACCTTGTCACCGTGTACACATTTCTTCATGTATGGAGGTGGAATGAAGAAGCTGGTCTTGTTATCGACTTCGAGAAAACCAAACCCTTTTTCAGTGGCTTTGATTGTACCTTCCTTTTTAGGGAGGGTTTCTTGGATTTGCTGTTTGAGTTGAGCGAGTAGAGGATTATCTTGAAACATTTTGACTTTTATCTATCGAGGACAATTGAGCACACTATAATCATTGCGAGGCTTGATTACTACTTAAAGGCGAAGTGAGCGTTAATTAATTGCCCTCTTATTTAACTAGGTCAATTTGCTAGGAGATGGGTGCTGTGACGAGATATTCATCAAGTTTTGACGATATGATAACCAGTATTGATGTAAAAGCGAAAAATATGTGATGTATTTCAATTTTTTCTGGATTTTTTTATGCATTTAGGGAATAATCCGCCTCCCTTAGACGTCCC
>NZ_JACJFF010000114.1:0-16027 GCF_014164465.1 Vibrio sp. SG41-7
ATTTTGAGCCAAAGGTTGAAGATAACTTCCGAACTGAAAGCGACTAACAACGGGTCTTTGACCCGTATCCGGACTTTCAGTCCGTAATACTAACCCACCTACTTTAGTAGGTGGTTGTTAAGTTTACGACGCTATGCAGTCTTCAATTTTACTGATTAGAAAGTCACCAAATTCTTTAGTTATCTGGACTTTGTCGTTACCAAAGTTGAGTGTACCAAGAGTGAAGTTTCCTGATTTCGTTACTGGAGTTTTAGGGTATAGCTGGCGGAACTCTTCTAATGCTGTATTACGTTTAATGTCATGCTCCCACCATGAACCACCGAAATCACAGCTGCGATTTTGTCCTTCCATATACCAAGGCCATCGTTCTTTCCACGCTTCTTGCTGAATTTCATCTTCGGTTACCGGGAATAGATCGCCAGTGACCTTGAAATAACTTAGTAATGAGCCTGAACCTACACCAGTTGTAATTACAATATCTCCTTTGGTTACACCTTTGGGTTTCTTCTTCGAGAAGTGTAAATTTTGGTGGAGGTCTGAAAAGTCTTCTCGTTCTTCAAGTAGTACTGGTTCTTCACGAGTGCCAATCGGTTTTAAGAAGTAAAGTGGTTCTTTATCTGGATCACTTTCCGATGAGTAAACTCGTGGCAGGATGTCGATGTTTGCTTTGGGCTCTTTCGTTTCCCATGCTTTTTGTGCAATGTATTGGTCAGCAAACATCACCGCTTTTCTGAGTTGAGTTAACGTTAATTCTTTAAACTCAATTGCTTCGAATACCTCATCTACGAGGTTGTCTAGGTGTTCGCTATGTGATGATAAAACTCCCCATTCATGGTTATGCTTTAAACCATTATTAGTGAAGTTGGCTGATGTAATTATTGCTTGATGTTCGTGGGCATTAGTTATGACGTAGATCTTTCCGTGAAGGCTGTTATCTATGTGAACTTTTGCTTTTACTGTTGGATATTTTGTCTGGAAATATTTGAGAAAATCTAGTAACTGCTTTGGTTTGGTTAGCTGTTCAGGATCGTTGGCTTTGAATGTGGTTACAAGCTCAATACTCTTTACTGAGTTGAAGTTAAATCCCGCAAGGAAGTTAGTCATATCTGAGGCTAAGAACGGTGAAGTAATAAGAAGCCTATTTCCACCTTGATCGATCAATCCTTGCAAGTCATGGTGATGGGAACCTGTAATATTCGATATTATTTTCATTATTATTAGTGCCTAGGATGAAGTTCTTATATTCCATCATATTTAATGGAGTGATGTTATGCGTCTAAATCAAATGGCGATGGTCAATTTTTGATAATTAGATTTTTTCTTCATCAAGTATTGGTTCAGGTGCATATAAATACCGTTCAAACTTATATTAATTAATTGAATATTTAGTTAACGGAGGTTTGAATGAGCAAATCACAACGACTCACCACCACTTTCCTCAACAATTTAAAACCCAATCCCACAACTTCAAAATCCACCGATTACGAAGTCAATCTATCCGCTATGAAAGACTCCGGTTTACCTACTGGTGTTCGCTGCTTAGTCGGTAAGTCTGGCGGCAAGCGGTTCCTGCTTCGATATACAAGCCCTGTTACTGGTAAGAAGGCGTCGGTAGGTTTAGGAAAGCACCCTGAAACCTGCATCATTACCCTGCGTAAAATTGCTAAGGAATACCGTCAGCAGATTCTTGAGGGTATTGATCCGAAGATCGAGCGTGATACTGAAAAGACTGATTCGTCTATGACCCTTGAACGGTTTTTCAATGAGGTCTATCTTCCTCTTCAAAAACAACGTCGTACATGGAAAGATGATGTCGCACGATTCCGTCATGCTAAGTCTATCCATCATGTTCCGATTAATGAACTAACCGCTGCGCATATCGTGAAAGTGCAGATGGAAATGCAAAGTAAGATCAGCAAAACCACTGGTAAGCCTTACGCAACCGCCAGTATTTGCCGGGTATTAGCACTTCTCAAGTCGATAAATAAACATGCATACCGTCTTATGGATTGTCTGTTGGTTGCAGATAAAGTCAGCTTACCGAAGTTGGATAATATCCGCACAGGATACCTCACCGAAAATCAACTGAAGGACTTTGTTCGTCATGCTTTGGAGTATCCAGATAAACACACAGGATCGTTCTTAGCGTTGCTGTTTTTGACTGGATTAAGGGATCGTGAATTAAGGTATTTAAAGCACGAATCGATAAATTGGGAACAGAAAACTCTGTATATAAATCGAACAAAAAATGGTCGTGACCACATTATTTATGCAAGTGATTACATGCTCTCTATTTTGAAGTCGATACCTAAAGTGACGAATAATCCTTATATCTTTGCTGGACGTCGAAAGTGTAAACCTATCAGCCCTGCTAGACACGCATTGAAAGTGATCAAGGAGAAGATGGGACTGCCTGATATACCAGGAGATAAAGCCAATATAACCCTGCACAGTGCCAGACATACACTTGGAACTTTGCTTGCGGCAAAAGGAGTGCCTTTACATGATATTGCTAAACAATTGAATCACTCCGAGATAGGTATAACGAGTAAGTATTATGCCAAGCATACCGTTGGTCGTAGGCGTAAAATTGGCTCACATCTATCGGATATGGTTAGTGGTGATATTCCACTTGAATAGACTGAGTAATACTTAAAACAAATCATTTGAAAAAGCCCTCGTACAGCGACTAGCTGGACGAGGGCTTTTTCATTATTAGAAGGAAATTCACGATGAAAACAGTAAGCAATTTTGAAGAAATTCAATCACTGCCAATGCCTGATGATGTGAAAGTAAAACTACTCGAACATTTGATAGAGCCATTCGGTGATGAAGAAAGTACGAAAGCGTTCTGGGATGAGGTTGGCACCACTTTGTATTTGATTGAAGCCGACGATACCGATGAAACCTTGAGTAAAGAACCGGAAGGCGATCAAAGCTTTCTACGCTTTGTCACTAACTACCCTGAATGGGTTTTATTACTAAATGATGATGACTGTCCTTGGCTACTTGCTGTTGCCATTGTTACTACGGCAGGTAGTGGGGTGTATTGCTGTGCTCCAATGAACAGTCCAACGTTCCCTGTCGTCAAGCTTGCTGATCAAGCTGAAGTTTAACTCTGAATCTAATCTTAAAAGTCACTAATAGTATGGAGGTGCCCCATGGCACGTAAAACCAATCAAAAAGAAGAAGTCGTTCAACCTGAAGTGGTAGAAGGCAATGAACTTGCAACGGTCGTTAAAGATGTACCTGTAGACCATTTCGCTAATATTGTGCTCGATGGTAAAGCGAAGAAGTTATCACCTAAAACCCAGAATCATGTGTTCTATGAGCTTTCGGTACATGATGATCTAAATGCTCTATTCCTTAGACTTTCGGGTAATGAAGGTGGCGGTCTTCATAGTAAAGAGTGGGTAGCCTTTGAAGATATTGTCGCTGTGTTAAATGAGCAAGACGACAAGCCGTTTAAAAGCACTGTACTTAAATCTGTGTTCAAGGGTGGGTCTGCTAATAATGCTGGATTTATGGCGGCGGCACTGCGTGGGTTATTACTTATCCTGCCGTCAGAGAAATCGGTGTTTCTCCACGTTCTTGCGCCTGACTACGAGCAACGTCGTGATGAACTCATGTCATTAGTGGACGGTGAAACCGAGGCTAAATAACCCTAAAAGCACATCAATCCTTGCCGACCAAGTCACTTCCCAATTTTCATACCACGCACTACCCAAGAGTGTATTCCTAACAAATTAAACGAGACTTTATTATGAAACTATGCTTTTCAAAGAATAAGCTGACTTTACCTGTCAGTGTCGATCTTCAAGATACTTTAAACCGAGTGATCAGCGAATCAGGTAAATGGACATCTATGATCCAATCGATCGTGATTAACTTTCGAGAAAAATCATACAGTCCTGAGAACGGTGGCTACCACCCTGTCGAAATCAGGCTTGTTCGACTCTATGACCAATGGGTATTTGATTACATCACTGACTTTGCGTATTGCGGTGGTCCCTATCCCGAACTGGTTAAAGAGGTGGATTTCAACTTCGGATGTGGGACAGCGAGTTTTTCCTATGTTCCAGAACTGCCGATAACAAGTAGTGAGGTAATGGAGTTCTACTCGATGTGGGAATCCAACTTTCTCAGCTACATTGGAATGGACTGCTTTGATGAAATAAAAGTCACGGTGGATTAGTCTATCAGTAGCAAACCAAGTTGAAAGCACCATGTATGAACCATAAAACTGCAGTGTCACTTCCTAGTGAAATCAAGGCTTCCTATTGTGCCATGCTTGTCATGGTGTGATGGGAAGCCTTTTTCATTGGAGTAAGTTTCTACAACGTTTTGCCAATCCGTTGAGTTCAGGGTTCAGAGAAGATGAAGTGACTGGCTTATTATGGGCGGTGGAAACACCAAGGAAAAGAACTCTAATTTTAACGGGGTTACTATCTTCTTGCTGGTGTTTTGACATTAATGACTCCCATTACTATTTTGAAGTAATGGGAGCGTTTTTATAGACTAAAACCTAGAACTGGTATGGCTTCCTTGCCTAACCTGAGCTGAAAGTCCTTATAATTAATTTAATAATATAAATATATTAAACTTAGCTAAAAGCTCTGTTCTAATCTATTAAAGTGTTAATTTTCGCGGAGTAAAAATAGGGCATCTAACACTTTTCCTTACCCTGTATCGGTTGGTCATTTCATCAAGTCAATCACTGTGCTTGTTACGCATCGACAGGTTTAATTTGGGTGCATAGTGGTCAGTTTAAGCTACGGGCTTGGTTGGTGATTGTCGGGTGGCTTCATTATGTCAGGCGCTGATACTGAGAGCGACTCAACCAGAAGTTTGCAACACATCACCTTACAGCTATCAGAGTGGTTTCTATTTGGTTGATTCCAGATAGGTTTGTAACTCCTGCTTCAACTTGTATCTCACCCAATCGGGTGACAGCACTTCGACATCAGGAAGCCACGCTTTGAGTAAGCGGAGTAATGTTTGAATGTTGCTAGTCGTATAGCTTGTCAATACACCACTGGAATCTAGCTCTTTTAACACTCGAAAGTCATTGGGATTATTTTCTTTGAAGAAGCTTTCACTGACTCTTCCGTTAATCTGTATAACCACCTCAACGGGATGTGGCAACTCATCCTCATATCCTCGACCAGTGAGCTTGTGTTCAATATTTAGGTCAGGAGAGTATTTATCCTCGTATCGCACTAACTCACGAATCTTCGCCACTCTGAGAGACTCCAGGTGGTTTCTGTGTGTTCCGGCTAAGTACCATTGACCACGGTCATTCAAAAGTTTGTAGCTGTGGAACTCATCGTAGGTTTTCCCATGGCAACTAAAGCTAATCACGTTCCGGCGTTGTATCGATTCGATAAGTTTCTCGAACACCGAAACATTTTTACTGATGTCTTCGATTTGCGGATTCTTGAATAGAAAGGGCGGAGTACTCTTGTTGTTCAGTACGCCATTACTTAGGTAGTGCTTACCGGAAAACAACGTATCGAATCCCATTATCATCAGTAGCAATGACACTTCATTATTGCTCTGCCTACCTAGAGCTTGTGGGTCAAGAAAGTAACAAGCACCGTCACGCTGGATGGGTAAGTAATTTAACCGTTCGTTGAAGTCCCGTTGAAGCGTTCTTTCACTCACCCTAAATTCCCGGCTCAACTCTTCCAGATACAGTTTCTCACCCGTATTTAAACGGGTCGGGATGATGCCAAGTCGTTTCGCTAGTTTGTCATGCTCTTTCATCCTACGCATTGTAAATAGGTCGCTCGTCAGGTGGTGTCGCACTGAGAAAGAACCTGATTATTTCTAGCGGATTTTCATAAGGTTACTGATATTGCTATAGCTTTCATTAGTTACCTCAAGGCATGCCTTACAAGGCATTCATCAATCATTTCAATATTTCTACACCTGAGCGACACACCCTGTCGTTCACCCTCTTTAAACTAATCATCAATCACGTTAACGCTGTCTTTACCAGCGGCGTCATTACGTATTTAAGGAAAAAACAAAAATGAAAAAATCAATCATCCTGCTTGGTCTAACCTCACTTTTCGCATCTTCAGTATTTGCAGGTGGGACGTTCGGTGGTAATCCGGGCGATATCTCGAAAATGAAAGAACTGCTAGAACCACAATGGAATGGTAAAGCAGGCATTCAGAATACAGCGTCTTACGGAGTTATCGTGCAATGGAAAGCGGATGTCTGCGGAACCATGAATGGTCATGTCACTGATGTAACTCAATGCAGCCCAGATAGCCCGAAAGGCAAAGCACAATAAGGTTTGTTGTATTGGTCAATTTAGCTCGACGTTGGTGTAAGACTTGGAACTCTCGACATTAACACTGGACTAGGTTGAACGGTATAACATCACTAAGGGTCATGTTCTTCATTGAGCATGGCCCTTTCTTCGTTTGTAGCAATGAAAATTGCAGAGAAATAGAGGTAATACAATGATGAATTTATTAACACTGGGGCAATCATCGCTACCGATGAAAGCGATTGAAATTGAGCGTGAGTATCCAACGACTAAGGTAAAAATTCGCCCTAGTACATCTGGTGCTATGAAGGGTTTGGCCATAGGGGCTAGTATCGGCCGCACGTGTGGAGCCGAAGCCACTGTAGTCGGAGCTGTAATTGGTGGCTGCGTGGGAGCATGTGTCGGCCCTGAAGATTAAAGGGGTTGGGGTAAGTGAGAGCTGTGGCTCTCACTTCTTCGTAATTAGGATTTTGCTTTAATGCTTATGACATGAGGTCTGAAGGTGTGTATGTCTTTAGTCAGTAGGGGATTAATTATATATGGTTCGGGTTGTTTTTTAGGAAGTACGATGGCATACGTTTTTTAGTATCTAGCTCTAGATATCGAAGCACTTTTTTATCTACAACAACCTTCGCGTTTTGTTTTCCTCTTACTTTATGAGCTTGGAAAAGACATGATTGGTATTCCGATGTGCTGAGTTCGGACAAAATATGATGAAGTGAGTCCAAGGTTTTTATAATACCTTGATGGTTGTAGCTATTTGTATTCGTGCTTAAGCGGTAAACACTATTGTTAAGTGGTTTGTTTTTTTGGATGGTGAAGTTTCCATCCATGCAATCTAAGTTAAAAGGTTGGTGTAAATTTTGTCGTTCCCCTTTTGAGGTTACGACTTGGTATCTGATCTTTGTATAGAGTGCTAGCAATGATGTACTAGCTTGATTTGTTGTCGAATTTTTAGTGCTTATTACTAGCTGGATTAAAATGATGTTACTTTGCTTTTTTACATTAATTGTATAAATGAGATTTGAGTGTGTTTTCATCACTTCTGCAAGTTCATGGGCTGCATTTGGTGACAACTTGATTGGAGTGTATCCAGTACAATCATGTGACTTTATAGCCATAAAAAGTATTGGCTTTTGGTCCACTTCCGTTTCTTCTTTTTCTGGTCTTTCCAGTACGAATATTTCAGCTTGCAATGGTGTTGAATAAATAGCCCATTCTGAAATAGGGTGGCTTAATTTTCGATATATATTCTTCCTATACCATGAGACAGAATCGTCAAAGTTAATCTTCTCATTTTTGAAAGAAGCATTTTTTATAGCTTCGACAATTCTATCTATAGCGGCTTTATAATGGTTAGGGTCATTATTGATGAAAGCGCTGAATGCTCTTATAAATCCTATATTTCTCTCGTGCCATGGTGGTACATCACTGTCATTGATTTTTAGGTAGGTACTTGCGAATCTAGATTCTCCTTCCGGTCTTCCTTCTTTCAAACAAGACTTTTCAATTGTTAGGTGGCAGTCGTATACATTGACCCCTTTCTTTAATGCTAGAAACTTAACGGCGTTCTCATATTTATCTTTCTTTTCAGGTGCGTCAGCTTCTTTATATTTCTTTAAGTAGGTCGAGAACGCTGATTGATTTGGGAGTGTAAGAAGGTCCGAAGTTGCTTCTCTTAAAGTCAGAATGGCTTCCCGTTGGCTTATTTTAAAATGAAAAATTATCGTAGCGATTAGCTGGTGTTTTACACGCGTATCAATATGTTTTTCATCAATATTAGCTTTAACGTATAACGTTAGGCGGCGATGTGTATAGGTGGCTTGTTTTCTAGGCATTCTTTGTTCCAAACTTTAAGTCAATCCGCAGTAGGATATCAGCCTCCTAATACTCAATCAAATATGTACCCATCTCTGAATTCAATCAAATTTGTACCTATCTTCATTTCTGTTTTGTCGATTAAGTGTCTGTTTTTATTCATTTTTGAATTAATTGTGACATGTATTTCCTCGCTTGAGCTGACTTTCCCTCTATGAGCGATTTATTTAGATATACGTGAAAATCATTCCATCGATTCAATAACAGAGTGATTTAGATGGATTCTCTCAGGTTTTCCAAAGCAGTACTGGATAACTTGCCCCGCCCCTCAAAAGGTGAGCAGGCTATAGAGTACCGAAGTGATGCCAACTCTCGTCTTCGTTTACTCGTAACTGCATCAAGTAAACGCTGGATAGTTCGCTTTGGTTGGAAAGGTCAACGGTACTACGAGTCGTTTGGTACCTACCCTGAAATGAAGTTTGCTGACTTTGAGAAGTTGGCTTACCAGTTTATTGCTGATGTTCAGTCTGGTGCCTACCGCAAAGGTAGTCGCCTGACTGTTCAGCAGTTCTTTGATGAAGTACTCGTGCCTTTCAGTCGACGTCACCACCGTGATCATAAAACTTTTCAGTCTCGTGCTAAACGTGTCATGGCGGCTATAGGTAATAAACGTATTGCTGATGTAACTCGTCGTGATGTGGAGAAATTTCTTCATTCATTAACAGACCTATCGCCAGCCACGGTGAACCGCTACCAAGCATTTTTATCCAAGCTGTTCTCTATGGCAGTAGAGCACGACATTATTGATAAGAGTCCAGTAAAGGGCGTTAAAAAGCTGGCGGAGAACAACGTTAAAGAGCGCGTGTTATCCGCTAAAGAAATGGAAAGCTTTTGTCGTCATGCTTGCGCTGAACCTAACTTCATTCATGCCAGTGCATTACTGTTAAGCCTGCTTACGGGTATGCGCATTGGTAATGTGATTAGCCTTTCCCGTTCAATGCTTTCCGATGATCTGTCGTCTGCTTGGTTGCCTATGACTAAATCAGGTAAGCCTCAGCGTATTTACTTATCTGAGCCAGCACAGCGACTTATCCGAAAGTGTCTCATGGTTTCTTTCAATGATTGGGTGTTTCCATCACTGAAGAACCATGGCGAGCACATTGCGTACCCACGGGCTTGTATGGAGCGTATTCAGCAAGCCATGAAAGCGGAAGGTTCACTAGAAGCGCCTTTCACTATCCACGATCTACGTCGTACCTATGCGACCCAAATGCTGATCGCGACCAATGATATTCGTTTAGCTCAACAGAGCCTTGGTCATTCTAATGTGAGCGTCACAGAGCGCTATGCCTATTACCAAAATACTCATTTAGCACAAGCTTCTCAGAAGACTGTTGAAGCGATGCTACCTAATTTTCAATTTGACTAAGGAAAACCCAATGAAAAATGCATTAACAGTAGAAGAATTTGCAGCGGCATACAGCCTTAATCCTGCAACGGTAAGAACCAATGTAACTCGCCAACCTGATTCATTGCCGAAAGTTCTGCGAATAGGTCGTAGCGTTCGTTTTTTGAAATCGGAGATAGCTAAGTGGGAGGTGGCATTACTCAATAAATAGAAGAAATGTAATCGAATTAATTTTACCCCTAGCGTTGAGACAGGTGTCTCTTCGTTAGAAGAGGCATCTGTCTCATGCTCTTTAACAATTTGGAATTTTAATAGGATAAATATCATGACTACTTCTACATCTGTATTTGTAAAAACAAACCGTGGCGTTAAGAACCTAGCTTTAGCTAAAAGTGTAATCGGCTCTGATGAGCGCGTGGTTGTGTTGGACTCGAACTGTAACGTTATGCATTACCAAAAAGGTGCGGCGGCGGAAACTCTGTTTGAGCAAATCAAAAAATCCATTAAGCCATGTGAGGGTGCAACGTTGATCCTTGAAAATGGTAGTTGGATTCATGTTGACTCGATATCTAACGTATTTATTTCTGAAAAATCCGGCTCTCTGCTTATTACAGCGAATAAAGATGACAATCTGTTAACTATGTTTGCGGCAGATGAGTTCTCGGATCTAGAAGGTCTGTGTGACGTTCTATGTGATGCATTGTGTGACTATAACGATGGTAAGGCTGTGCCTGAAATCTCTTGGTCTGAGTACAAAGCATAAGCATTGAACATAACCGAAACCTGTTAAAAAGACGCCAAGTGGCGTCTTTTTACGTATTGGAGATAAAAAAATGAGTGAAACATATGATTGGCTTGAGCAGGATACCAGTATCACTATTGGCAATCTGACTGAAACTGGTTGGGAAGAGTGTGATGTTGAAAGCGAGGATAGTTGGGAGGCTCAAGAGTCGGTTGATGTGAAAGATGTGCCTTTTAAAACGGTGAAGCCTAAAGCTAAGCCTTATATCGGCAAGAAGCCCCCGAAGAAAGTAAAAGTTAAGCGTAAGAAACGAAAGGCAACTCCTTTCTTTGAGCGACCTGTAATAGCTATCGATACAGAGTACACCGAGTCTGATTGCGGAGAGTACAACAGTATCTTGAGTTATCAACTTGCTGTTTTGTATAAGGGTCTGCTTTCAACACTTATCTTGTATCCTGAATCGACTAAAAAGTCTGGTCGTTTGGCATTGGATCGATGTTTGGTTCAAGCCATCGAAAAGGCAATGGATGAAGGTGTATTAGATACTTTTCCGACTGACGTAATTCTTTGTGCTCACTGGTTATCGGCTGATCTGTTTAACTTCAGTAAAGCGTTTGATCAGTTAAAGACACATGTAAGCGGATTGCGAAAGACGGTAGCGAGCCTTGACGATGTATATGGACTAGAGCTTGATAAAGTGATGTCTCGCCGCATCGATAAGGAACCGCTTCAGGTCAATACCAAGTCGCGTAATAAGAAAACACTCTACATCACTTTCTTTGACACTATGCTGTTATCGCCGAATGGTTCGTCACTTTCATCGGTGGGTGATTTGCTTGAGATCCCGAAAGTCGAGATCCTTGAGCCTTATTCTATTTCTCGTATGGATGAGTTCTTGGAAGCTGAGCCTGAAAAGTTCGCTGAATATGCTTTAACCGATGCGATTATTAGTGCTCGCCACTTTGAGCGCGTTTCTCTCTTTTGCCAACACACATTAGGTTTAAAGTCGGTGCCATTCACTATTGGTGGCATTGCCGTTAAAGCTTTTGTGAATAGCTTGGAAGATAAGCGCGGTTATCGTGGTTTATTTGGTTTTGAGAAAGTGACTAAAGAAATTTGGCCATCAGATCGAAATAAGCCATTAACGATAACAAGGGATGTACCCGTTGCTGCACGTATGACATTAGAGGGCTTTGCAACCCAGTGTTATCACGGTGGCAGAAACGAAAGCTTTATCGCTGGTCCCACTCAAGTCGATACTTGGCGAGATTATGATATACCGTCCTGTTACTCGGCGATTACGTTAGGTCTACGTGAGCTAGCGAATGAGCAAATGTATATGACTCAGGACTTACATGACCTGTTCAACGACAAGTGTGCCATGGCATGGGTTGAGTTTAAGTTCCCTGAGAATACTCGCTTCCCAAGCTTGGCGGTTCGTTCAGATTATGGTTTGTTATTTCCCATCACTGGTGAAACATATGTTACAGGTCATGAGTTGGAAGTCGCATATAACCAAGGCGCTGAGATCACCATTAAGCAGGCATTCGTCATTCCATGGAAAAATGATGTGCGTATTTTCGAAGATTTTATGAAATGGGGTCGAGAGAGGCGTAAGTCATTTGTTAAAGGTAGCTTTGATGAAAAATTAACCAAAGAGATGTTAAATAGTTGTTATGGGAGAATGGCACAATCACTTCGCCCCAAAAGTGCGTTTGATATACAGGCTGGATACTCCAAGCAATTGCCACCATCGACGTTGACGAATCCTTTCTTTGCGGCTTATACGACGGGTCTTGCTAGAGCTATGTTAGGTGAGATGCTTCATAGCATGCCCGATGAGAAGGTTGTTGTGTCTGTTACGACGGATGGTTTCTTAACCAATGCTGAATTAGAAGAAATAGACCTATCAGGTCCTATCTGCCAGCGGTTTAGGGAATTATATCATCGAATAGATCCATCGGGTGGTGAAATTCTAGAACTGAAGCATCAGGCTGAACAGCTAATAGGCGCTAAAACCCGTGCTCAATATACCGTTATAGAGAGTGAAAGCTTTGAACCTGTATTAGCGAAAGGCGGCGTGAAGGTAGATCCAACAGTAGCAGATCAAAGTGCTCATATGGTGGATATGTATTTGAACCGTGCTTTTGATGACAAAGTTGATGGTAGCTACCTGACACCGAATCGGATGCGCTTTTTAGAACATAAGGATTTAATGCTTGAAAAGCGTTCGATTTTTTTGAACATGGAATACGATCATAAGCGAGAGTTGTTGAATCCAAAAATGCTCGATGTCAAAGACCTACAGCATATAGCTTTGGAAACTAAACCTCATTATTCGTTGGACGATATGCTGTTTACTCGTCTTCGTTTTGACCGTTGGCGAAAACAACATTGTTTAAAGACTTTAGAGGACTGGTATAACTGGCAGGACCGCCTAGCAATGGCGAAAGCTTCTAATAATAAGTCTTTAAGACTTAAATCTGATGAAACATCGGATAGCCTAATGGCGCGTCTATTTCTGCGCTTCTACGCCCATGAACAGGGCGGTTTATCTAAATCTGACATAAATGCTAATCAACTTGCCTTATGGCTGACGGATCAGGGTTATCCAACCAAATCGACGTTAGTACGCTCGGCAGGTAAATCTAAGCTAATTGAAGCAGCAGTACCGTTAACGGAGCTGACTATCAAATTAGCCATTCTAATTAAATCGAAGTTTCCCAGCTTCGAAATCGAAAAACTCTTTGAACCTATAGCTCGTGAATCGCTACGAGCAGCGCTTAGCAGCCAGCTAAGTTCGTAAATATCAATTATAGATGAGCCTTTATCCCCAAAGGCTTTTCCCTCTGTATGTCATAGCACCGTAGGGGTATTAAGACAGCAATCCCACACGCAATGACCTTTATTCAAATTCATAGCCGTCATTCCGGCGGTTTATCCAATTTTTAATATTTAAGGAGCCTATCGTGGCTAAATCTAAGAAAAATCCCATCGTAATTCTTCGTGGTAAGAAATGTTCAGTTTTCCCAAGTGATAAGGAAGCAAGACCTTACTATTCGGGTAGTAAAGGTGTTAAAGGTACCAAGGGCTGCGCTATTTTTTACAAGTGTCGTACCGTTGAAGCTGGTATGCGCGACTTAAATTTATTTCAGAAGTGGGAGTCAATAGCTCCTGAATTTAAGGTGCGTAACATGACGGCTCCCGAAGCAAAGGTAATCATTGCTGCAATGGATGCGAACCCTGAGCAATTTATGGCTGATCAATTAGCGTTGGTTGAAGCAGAGCGTAAAACAGCACTCGAAAAAGAAGAGGAACAACGTAATCAGCCTAGTCTAGTTGAATCATTAAGAGCTTCATCTAAGCGAGCTAGAGAGCGTGAGTGGGAAAAGATTCAAGAGAAAAATGAGCTAAATAAAAAACATGTGAAGTTTGATTGTGATTTGGGTTCGGGTGGTAAGTCATCTCAGATCAAGAAAGTTTCTGGCGGCGTTACTCAAGTAGAGCATGAGATTGGCACTAAGGCACCACAAAAGCGACTAGAACTTGGATATGCGGCTCTTAAACTAGCTGATGATGCTCTTAAGCAAGGTGCAGATACCGTCGAAATACTCGGTCTGGATGTCTCTGTGGTAAACACGCTGACTGCATGGGCTTCGAAATGGAAGCTACAAGATTGGAAGGCTTCAAGCGGTAAACCGTTGGCGAACATTGAACTTGTTAAACCTATGGTGGCGCTTTACGACGCTATTAAAGTTAAAGTCTCTCTAGGTAAACGTGAAGAAAGTGAATCATTACCTTTCTAAATTTCTAGCCCTACTAGTCTGACAGGCTTGCCCTGTCTGGCTAGTGGGGCTTTTTAGATCTTATTATTAGGAAAAATAAATCATGAAAAACGTTTATCAAATTGAAGACCTAGAATTCCCTTCTCGCACCGCTGCTGCGCGTCACTATGGTCTGAACCCTAAACTAGTTAATGAGCGCGTTACCAAGTTTGGCTGGACACTAGAGCAAGCCCTTGAACTGGAACCTCGACCTAAAGGTGACTACCGTAAGAAAGTTGTTATAGACGGCACTGAGTACTCAAGTATGCGTCAGGCTGCTAAAGAGCTTGGTGTGGCGCAAAGTACACTGATGAATCGTATAAAGTCTGGCATTGCTGCTGAGGAGGCATTGTCTGGTTCGCTCGCCGAGCGTGAGAAGTTGAAAGGGCAATCTAAGCCAATGTTCTACCAAGGTAAGCTCTACCCATCTTCGCGTCATTTGTTGCTTGCTAATCCGACACTGGTTGCTGGTGGTGATTTGGGTAAGGCTGTTACTTCGCTGAATGACAAGGCTCGTCGGGCTAAGAACAAAGGTGAGATTGAGAATCTGTCGATTGATGAGATTTCGACTAAGTATGGTTTGTCTAAGATGCGGTATGTGGATGAGTTTGATGATTGGAAGGCTTCGCTAGGTATGATTAAAACAGAGTTAGTAGGTTTGTTCTTTTCTATCTGATGTTCTAGATCTTGAAAATCGCTATGTGTGATTGTTTTGTATGTTATCCCTAGCTATTCATATGTCTATCTTTTGTGAAGGGTTTCCTGCTTCAACATTGCAATTCTTTCATCGCTTGATATGCTCGGTTAGAATGACATTCAATTATAAATACACTTCCACGTCATCCAATTAACTATCTGAATAGTAGTAATTTTTCTGTTTTTGGTTGTTTGGCTGTGAAACTTATCAAAGGTGAATACGTGTCACGTTTAACAGACCTAATAGCTCAGGCTAAAGCTAAAGATCCTATGATGGGGGTTGACTTGGAGCGAGAGTTCAAATCTCTTTCATCTCGACGTTCATTCGGTTTGAATTTCGAAAGACATAGACCTGAAACAGTAGAGTTACCTCAGCGCCCCGTTAGGAAGGGTGATAAGGTTCATGTACTTCCACCTAGAGGTGAAACGTCAAAGGGTGATCAACGAATCTGGACAGTTAAGCGTTTTGAAACTGTTGGATCTCAAAAAATAGCACACTTAGTGGAACGTGATGCCCTTGAACCTGAAATGAAACATGTTGATGCATCTGACCTTGTCGTTGTTGCTGAATTTCGAGATAAGATTTATCCCGGCTTAGTTAGTACTGGTAAAGTTGAAAATGGCAGTGACAAGCCATTTCATTCAGTTATCAATGGTGAGAACTATCATGCATTAAAAGCTCTAACTTTTACTCATAGAGGGAAGGTTGACGCAATTTATATCGACCCACCATATAACTCAGGTGCGAAAGACTGGAAGTACAATAACGACTATGTAGAGTCTGAAGACTTGTATCGTCATTCTAAGTGGCTGGCGTTTATGGAGCGTCGCCTTAAATTAGCAAAACAATTGTTGAACCCACAAGCTTCTGCTTTGATATTAAGTATTGATGAGAAGGAATACTTAAGAATAGGACTTCTTCTAGAACAGGTATTTCCAGAAGCAAAAATACAAATGGTTTCTTCTTTAATAAATGCAAAGGGCATTATTCGAGCGAATGAGTTCTCTAGAACTAATGAGTTTATTTATTTTGTCTTCATTGGAGGGCAAGAAATTTGTCCAGAGATAACCACTGATAAATCTAAGAAAGTACGATGGGCTAGCTTAAGGAGAACGGACTTAGAGTCAGCTAGAGGTAAGCGTTCACCGAGGTATCTTGACTTACCATTCCTGAAGAAGCATGTGCAGTTTATAGATCAAAAACGTTCGGGTACGGTTTCTTCTCAACGACTGACGTGATGATTTCACTCAGAACTGAC
>NZ_JACJFF010000115.1:0-15894 GCF_014164465.1 Vibrio sp. SG41-7
TCTTGAATAACTTTGAATCGACTAATTTCTTTTTCACTCATGGCAATCAACATCTCAGTAGTCCTTAGTAACCGAAGCTGGTACATGAAATGTAGTCAGCAACCAGTACTAAGGTGACATTTTAACCTAGCTCAAAAGTGACATTACTATCAGGGGCTTACAAGCTCAGTGCGTATTATGTGCGTTATGTTAAATTGGTTTTGGCGTTTATAAGGCAAGTATCTTTGTGTGATGCCCTGCCTTTATTTGGTGTCGATATTCTCTGATTTATACTGTGTATTTAACCATATTGGCTATTTACCATAAAATACCTAATAACCAGTGATAATAATCTTCGATTTTACCCCTGGCATTAGTTAGAGCTTAACCGCCAGCAAATTTAACTTTGTAGCCTTTCTTTTCAAGGTGCGCTTTGAGCTTGTCACGAGCGTCGCCTTGAATCTCGATGTTGCCATCTTTTACTGAGCCGCCGCAGCCACACACTTTTTTGAGTTCCGCTGCCATTAGTTTTAATGGTGCGTCATCTAGGTCTAAGCCCGTTACGATAGAAACGCCTTTGCCTTTACGGCCTTTGGTTTCTTTTTGGATTCGAACGATACCATCGCCTTTAGGACGTTGGACTTTCTCTTCTTCAGGTTTAATGCGACCTGTTTCTGTTGAATATACTAGGCTCATAAATTACTTCTTTTGTTGCTCTGCTTTTTGTTTTGCGAGTAAGTAAGCTTCTATATGACGCTGGATTGCAATCTTTCCGCCTTTGATAAGACGCCCGTTAAACATGCAATACCACGCGTTAGGCTCACCGGTGTCATTCTTGATCTGATAGCCGTTGAAGTTTTCAGTTAGGCCACCAGTTCCTCTCGACTTATTTAATGCAGTGAACTCTTTAGGGTCAATAATAGACGCCGTGTCAATCCACCAATCAATACTCTTCTTCACGGCAGCTAGGTTGCCCTGAATCACATTGTTTTTTAACTTAGCACGCCAAATGGTGTTATTCGCATCCATCGATTGCAGATGGACGCTACGGTAAATTGAATTAGCCATATCTATTAATCATCTTTTTGTTTTCACTGTATTAATCATAAGTATACTTATAATGATATCAAGCATAATATGGTAAAAACACCTGTCGAGGTACGGTAATTTGCGAAAAAAAGTCCCTATTTTAACCGACTCTGTGACAATTAATTCATTTGTTGAAAAATTGAACAGGCACGCGACAATTGAAATTATAGATGAGTTAACAGGATACCAGTACTCTCGTAACTCACTGCTGGGTATCTACAGTGATTGGAATCGCTACCATGCGTTCTGTGCTAAAAATCGTATCAACACACTCCCTGCCTCTATTACTGCTGTTCGTCGTTTTCTTGAGACTGAATCCAGTGACAGAAAATACGCATCTTTAAAACGTTACACTGCAACGCTTAGTTTGTTGCATACTGTGTTGAGCTTTGCCAACCCAATCAAGCATAGACAAGTTCGTTTTGCCCTGCTCCACTTGCAAGCTCAAATGGCCGGCGACGCTAAGCAAACCAATGCCATGACATCTGCACACCTCGCTGAGTTAAACACGTTACTTTCAAATGAGAAGTCGAGCTTAAAAGAGATCAGAGATATCGCCATTTATAATGTGATGTTTGAGTGTGCTTTAAAACGATCAGAACTTAAGGCGTTATCAATGGGTAATGTCGAGTGCGTTGAAAATGATTACCAGATTACCGTAAAAGATTCAGCGTATCGGCTGTCGCAAGTAGCAAGTGCTGCACTTCAGCGTTGGTTTGCGTTTACTGGGACACAAGAAGAATTGCCCATCTTCCGTGCGATAGACAAGCATGAGAATATCAGTCTGCAACCTTTAGATGATTCGTCGATCTATAGGATATTAAGAAGTGCAAGCGACTTACTTCAACTCGCAGAAAACCACCATTTTTCAGGGAATTCGATTCGTGTGGGTGCCGCACAAGAGTTGTCAAAACAAGGTCTTAAGGTTAGAGAGATTCAGGATTTTGGTCGTTGGCTCAGCCCTGCAATGCCTGCGCAATATGTGGGTTATTCGGGTACGGCTGAGACTGAGAAGATGAAGTTTAAAGCACTGATCCCTTGGCAATAAGCTGACTATCTGTTGGCATTAAACCAATAGTTCCTTGGCTGTAAGCTGATGGCCTCTTTTGGAATAGTCAGCTTTTAATAGACGCTAGTTAAAAAACGGCGTGATCAATAGACGACTGACTTTAAAACCAAAAAGCTTTAACTCTAAAAAAGCTCGAACTCTTAAAAAATAGCGCCTTGGCGGGTAAGCTCAAGGCGCTATTTTTTTATTTAGCCAGTGGTGTAAGACTCGCTAAGATATTTTGGAACAACTAAGAAATGCTTGTTCTCACACAGTTCTCTAGGAACTGGCTGAATTTGTGGCCATCATGTTCAACCATTTTAGGGAACATGGAAATTGGTGTCATGCCTGGGAAGGTGTTGACTTCATTCAGGTAGATCTCGTTGTCTTGCGTTAAGAAGAAATCGATACGAGATAAGTGACGAAGCTTCATTTGGGTGAATACTTTACGAGCACTGTCTGCAATTAACTCTAGTTGTTCGTCTGTTAAGTTATTTGCTTCAATTTCGGTAATTGAGTGGCTGTCTGAGCTGTATTTCTCTTCGTAAGAGTAAAATGCGCCATTAGGTGCAATCACCTCGCCCGGTTTGCTGATGTGTAGCTCACCATCGATTTCATAAGCGGCAACTTCGAGCTCTCTAGGCACAACTGATTTCTCAACCAGCACTTGATCAGAGAAGGTAAACGCCTTATTGATCGCTTCGCTTAAGTCTTCCACTTGGTTAACTTGGTAACAACCTACAGAAGAACCTTGACGAGCCGCCTTCACAAAAACTTTGCCCCAATTTTCAAAAGCTTGAGTCGCTTGTGAATGCGCTTGGTCGTTGTTGTCTGATAAAAACAGATACGGCGTGTTTGGGATGCCAAGTGCGTCGTACCAAAGCTTTGAAGTGATTTTGTTAAAGCTGTTGTTGCTCGCTTCAGAGCCACACCCTAAGTACGGAATCTTAGCCATTTCAAACAATGATTGAATGTCACCTGTTTCACCCGGGAAGCCGTGAATACAAGGCACAATGAAATCGACTGTAGACTCTAGGTTGTCGCCACGTAAGGTTTGATTATTGATATCTAGATAAACCAATTCACCTGAATCAAGACACCAGCCTTCGTTTTTAATTTCAACTCTGACAACGTTAAAATCTGCAACGCTATTCAGTTGTTCAAAAAGGTAATTGGCTGAAACTAAAGATACTTCATGCTCTGAAGATCCACCGCCACAAAGTAGAAGGATGTTAATGGTGTTCATGGGTAAATTCGGTCCTTGAAACTAGGAATACTGACTTCAATGATAAACAAAAGTCGAAATAGGTACAGTGTTTTGAACGTTAAAATTGTGTTCGAAAGATCGAGCGATTAACTATTAAACAAAACTGCTGGTCTTAAAACAAAAGAAGGAGCATTTGCTCCCTCTTTCTGAATTAAAACTTAGTTCAACTTGTTAAGCGTTGGGTATTCAGAGTTCTTGATGTCATCAATGCTCTTAACAAACGGCTTCAAGTTTTGGAAAGTGGTTGGCAGCGTTGAGATTGCCTTTTTAGCTTCTAAGCGCGTTGCGTAATCACCGTAAAGTACGGTGAACCACTTAGTGCCGTTAACCATTTTGTAGTTTTCCCAAACTGGTTGAGAAGTCGTAGGTAGCATTTTCACGAAAGAATCGACTTTACTCTGGCTGCCAACAGCAACAACTTGAACCGTGTAACCAAAGCGCTGGTTCATATCTTGTTGTTTCTTCGTTGGGCCTGTCACTACTGCAACTGGCTTAGCTTTAGTTGTTTGAGTGACTTTCTGCTCAACAGGTTCGGTTCTGATCACGTTAACAACGTTTTCTTCAACAACGCCTGTTTGCTCAGATTGAGATACAACTGGAGCTTCAACTTTTGCCGTTTTGTACTCTTCTTGATAACTATCTGAAGTTACATTGGTAACGTAGTCGTCAGATACACATGCAGCCAAGAGCAGTGGCAAAGTCACAATTGCAAATTTTTTCATGGAAAGCTCTATATCCTTAATAATAATTACTATAAATCATGCCGATACGTCGGTTTAGAATCAAGTTAACTTTGAGATTATACACCATTAGTGGGTGACCTATTTCACAAACTTTATGCAGTGTTTGCTTATTCATCTGAATTCGGTGAATTTGCCATCAACCCGTGAGTGAAAAGTAAGTTACGATGAACTTACGTGCATTGCTAGGATATGTCTATGAATCATCTTGATCCCCTCCTTAAACCCCGTTCAATCGCTGTTGTTGGTGCTTCTCAACGAGAAACGCGCGCGGGATATATCGTCATGAACAATTTGTTGCACGGGGATTTTAAAGGTGCGGTGATGCCCGTTACGCCAAAATATGACTCGGTGGCAGGCGTACTCTCATACAAGAACATTTTGTCACTGCCTATCGTGCCTGACCTTGCGATTCTCTGTACCAATGCGACCCGTAATGTGGCTATTTTTGGAGAGCTGGCCGAGAAAGGCATAGCCTCTGTCATTGTGCTTTCATCCGACATGCAGCAACAAAGCGATAATGGCGAAACGTATGATGCACGATGCCTAGCGATTGCTAAAAAACACAACATTCGGGAGCTTGGCTCCAATAGCTTGGGGATTATTGTCCCTTGGTTAAATTTAAATGCCTCTTTTTCTCCGGTAACTGCGCTGCCAGGTAAAATCGCCTTTGTTTCTCAGTCTGCTGCAGTGTGTACTACGATTCTCGATTGGGCGAACGACAAAGAGATTGGCTTCTCAGCGTTTATCTCGATAGGCAATGGCAGTGACATCGAATTCTCGGAACTCTTGGATTATTTGAGTACCGATTCTCACACCGAAGCGATATTGCTTTATGTCGATAGCATTACTGATGCGAGGCGCTTTATCTCTGCAGCGCGTGCAGCGTCACGCAACCGACGAATTCTAGTGCTAAAAGGCGGACGAACAGCGAAAGGCCGAGCGGCGGCCATGGCACATACCGGTGGTGCCGATACCTTAGACATTATCTATGACTCTGCGATCCGACGCAGCGGTATGTTGCGAGTTAAGAACTTACATGAACTGTTTGCTGCGGTAGAGACACTGACTCATTCAGTGCCCTTGCGTGGCGAGCGCTTAGCTATTGTTACCAATGGTGGCGGCCCTGCAATTATGGCCGTGGACACCCTATTTGACCGCGGCGGTAAGCTCGCAGAATTATCTGAAGATACGCTCGATAAACTCAGTAAGGTTTTGCCATCGAGCTGGTCTCATAGTAACCCTATCGATATTGTTGGCGATGCTGGCGATCAACGCTATATCGACACCATAAACATCTTGCTCGATGGCGATGAAGCGGATGCCATTCTTATCATGCACAGCCCTTCTGCGGTCGCACATTCAGCCAAAACAGCAGAGAGAATTATTGAAGCGATTAAAAAGCATCCTCGCCATAAGCGCTTTAATATCTTAACGAATTGGTCTGGGGAGTTAACGGCAAGGCCGGCGAGAAAGCTGTTTACTGAAGCGGGTTTCCCAACCTATCGAACGCCTGAAAGTTCAGTGGTCGCATTCATGCACCTGGTCGAGTACAGACGCAACCAACGTCAGTTAATGGAAACGCCGACTACGGCAGAAAAAGTGCACATTGAAGACTTGGCAGATGCAAAAAATTGGATAGAACGCCAACTACTGGATAAAGATACAGTTAGTCTTGATACCCATCAAAACAGTCAGTTTTTCAAGCACTTCAATCTTGATGTGTTGCCAACTTGGATTGCTTCCGACCCAAGTGAAGCGGTGCACATTGCTGAAACGATCGGTTACCCGGTCGCCGTAAAACTTCGCTCGCCAGACATTGCGCATAAGTCAGACGTTCAAGGTGTGATGCTCAATTTACGAAACAGTAGTGAAGTCGCGAATGCCGCTCAGGCAATTCTCGATCGATCTCAATTGTCGTTCCCTACTGCTCATATCCATGGCTTGTTGATTCAAGGTATGGCCAAGCTTGCAGGCGGCCAAGAACTGCGAGTTAAGGTCACAACGGACGAAACCTTTGGCCCTATCATTTTACTTGGCCAAGGTGGCTCTGAGTGGGATGAATCGATTGATGCCGCGGCTGCTTTCCCACCGCTTAACATGACATTGGCGCGTTACTTGATCATTAGGGCGATAAAAAGTGGCAAGATTCGCCTGCAAAAACTGCCTAACCCAATCGACATTGAAGGGCTCTCTGAGTTGCTGGTTCGTATATCGCAAATGGTAGTGGATTGCCCTGAAATACATGATTTGGATATCCATCCAGTACTGGCCAATGGTGACAAGTTCACGATATTAGATGCCGATATCATCTTGAAAGCGTACGAAGGCGATCCACAAGAACGTCTTGCGATTCGCCCTTATCCGGTCGAACTTGAAGAGAATATCGTACTCAAGGACGGCACCGAAGTGTTGCTACGCCCTATTCTTCCTGAAGATGAACCGCTTCATGCTGACTTTATTAATCGCGTATCTAAAGAGGATCTTTATAAACGTTTCTTTAGTGATGTTGGAGAATTCAATCATGAGGCGTTGGCAAATTTTACTCAGATTGATTTTGATAGAGAAATCGCGTTTGTGGTGGTTCGTAAGGAACAAGGTGTGCCTGCGATTATTGGTGTATCGAGAGCGCTAATTAACCCAGAGAACACCGATGCCGAGTTCGCGATTCTGATACGTTCCGATCTGAAAGGTGTCGGCTTAGGTCGTATTCTTATGACTAAGGTTATCGATTACTGCCGTGCGAAGCAGACTAAACAGATGTCGGGCATGACGATGCCAACGAATAGAGGGATGCTGACACTAGCTCAAAAGCTCGGCTTCGAGCTAGATATCAGTTTTGAAGATGGTACCGCAGATATGGTGTTACCGTTACTTTAACGCCCATGTCTTTTTAAGATGTTGGATACACCAAGACTTGGCGTCGCCCATTTTGTTGCGTCGCCAAGCCATGACGATATCAATCGGCTGTGGTTCTGTACCCGAAATCTGCTGTAGAACGCCAGATTCAATCAGCGGCTTAGCAATACTACTCGGCAAGGTGCCAATCCCTAATCCAGTTGTTAGAGCCTCTACCTTTGCAGGGAAGCTTGTTACGGTTAAACGAGGTTGTTTCTCTAGAATGTTACGACTTAACGCTGGTTGATCGCGTGCAGTGTCTGCAATTGCAATAACCCTGTAACTTTCCCTCGCCTTTTGGTCGAACTCGCCAGAGCGCTTATGAACGTAGTGGTTTGATGCCGCGACCCATACCATTTCCATCTTACCAATGATGTCACTTTTCATATCGTTTGGAATCGTGTCGAGCTTGGGACATACCAATAAATCGGCTCGGCCATCTGTCAGGGATTCCCAACATCCGGCTAAGATCTCTTCTTGTAAGCGAACACGTGTTTTGCTGATTTTCCCGAGTTCGTCGACCAACGGGAAGAAATTGGCAATAGGAATGATGCCATCAAAGGCAATGGTTAAATCGAGCTCCCAGCCATTAGCAAGAATACTCGCATCGTTAACGAGTTGTTCAGTGGCACCAAGAATGATTCTACCTTGCTCTAATATTAACTGCCCCGCTTCCGTGAAATTTGCACGGTGGCCTGAGCGATCAAAAATCATGATATCTAAGTCTTGCTCTAACTTCTGGATTTGATAACTCAATGAAGAAGGCGCTCGGTCCAGTTCATTCGCTGCAGCTGCGAAACTCCCACGACGATCAATGGCATCTAATATGTGTAATGCTTCAAGTGTTATTGGACTATGCATAGCTTTCCTACTTTATAAATGAGACTTGAATCACAAAAACAGAAGCATTCAGGCTATGAATGTAACTGTAAAAGTCTTTTTAATACAGGTATTTAAGAGTATTAATTATGAATTAGTTGATAAGATTGAAAATTATTTAAATGCAAATAATAGTAATTATCATTTAGATCCAATATTATCTTTCGCAAATCAAGATAATACTATGGAACTAAGGTAACTATCAGATGTATAAGCAATCCCTACTCTCTGCTTCAATCGTTTTAGCGCTTTCATCAACATCAGCCTTTGCTGACGATTATGCCCTATTTGACGAGGTTGTTGTATCGGCAACTCGTACGAATCAAACACTTATCAATACTGCGGCTTCTGTTACTGTCATCTCGGATAAGCAAATTGAAGAGAACATGGCGAAAGATGTGAATGAAATCTTCGAATACACTCCGGGTGTAACGATGAATTCAAGCTCTCGCCAAGGCGCACAGACTATCAACATTCGTGGCATGGAAGGTAAACGCGTTAAGATTTTGGTCGATGGCTCTTCTCAGCCAGGTTCATTTGATGGTGGTCCATACGCATTTATCAATTCTAGCGGTATTTCAATCGATCCCGACATGCTTAAAAGTGTCGAAATAATCAAAGGTGCTGCTTCAAGTTTACACGGAAGTGATGCTATTGGCGGTGTTGTTGCTTTTGAAACTAAAGACCCTTCTGATTTCTTGAAAGATGGCGAAGACTTCGGTGGCCAAGCGAAACTGTCTTACTCTTCAGAAGATAACTCTTTCAGTGAGCACGTTGCATTAGCTAATCGATTTGGTGACTTAGAAACATTGGTTGCCTACACTCGCCGTGACGGTGAAGAGCTTCAAAACTTCCGCGACTCTAATAACTTAGAGAATTACGCAGTAGAAGATCAAGACACATCAGCCGATAACCTATTGGTAAAATTGCAATATCAATTGAATGAAAGCCATCGTATTGAGTTTCTAGCTGAACTAATCAAAGATACTTCAGACTCTGACATTTATCACTCAAGCTACGATAGCTACACGGGTGCAGATGATACAGAGCAAAATCGATTTGCGATTAAACACATTTGGTTTGCTGATGGCGCAATTGCCGATACCGTGACCAGTAAAGTGTCGTACATTTCCAAAGAAGAAAATGGTGTGACGAAACGCTTTAAACCCGCAGGTCCGGGCTTTCCACCTTACGTTCCTGCTAACAACGACAATCTTCAAACCAAAGATTACGAGTACACAGAAGATAAGCTTGAGATTGAAACGCAGTTAGATAAAGAGATTAACAACCATTACCTAGTTTATGGGGCAACTTATACACATAGCGACATCAGCAATACCAATATGGAGTACAACTCTGATACTGCGACTGATGATAAGCTCTATGTATACACTCCTGATGCTAAAGAGCAAAAATTTGGTCTGTTTGTACAAGACGAAATTAGCCTAATGAACGACAAACTTATTGTTACTCCAGGTGTTCGTTTCGATCACTTCTCTACAGACCCTGGTAAAAATACAGGTGAGTCACTTACGGACTTCTCTGATTCTGCGGTAACTGGACGCTTAGGCTCAACATACAAACTTACTGATACAGGCACCATTTTTGGCCAAATTAGCCAAGGCTTTAGAGCCCCTTCTTTCGATGAACTGTACTACACGTATGACAACCCAGGACATGGTTACGTAAACGATCCAAACCCAGATCTTAAGTCAGAAACCAGTATTTCTTATGAGCTAGGTTACCGTCATAATACACAGGCTTCATCGTCTGAAATTGCGGCTTACTACAGTGATTACGATGACTTCATCGAAACAGTGGTAACGAAAAAAGTTGGCGGAACTACACACTACTCTAACGTTAACTTAGATTCGGCAACAATTAAGGGTGTTGAATTCTCTAACACGTTACTATGGGATGTTTTGGTAGGTGCACCTAAGGGGATTTCAACTCACTTCGTTGCTTCATATACAGAAGGTGAAGACGGAAACGGTAATGCACTAAATAGTGTTAACCCTTGGAATGCTGTATTAGGTCTTAACTATGATGCTCCAAACCAAAACTGGGGTACTAGCCTTAAGTTAAACTACACGGCTAACAAGTCTGGTTCAGACATCAACTTCGATGACGAAAGCGGCGGCAACGCTGGTCAAGCTGAGCTTCCAAGCGCTACGGTTGTTGACCTGACAGCTTACTACAAGCCAATGAAGGATCTTACTATCCGTGGTGGCGTATTCAACTTAACTAACGAAGAGTACTACCGTTGGAACGACATTCGTGGCGATGATGAGCTTTACAAAGAGAACTCTCAAGCGGAAAGAAACTACGGCATTTCAGCTAAATACGAATTCTAATTCGTTAGAAAGCTGAACCACAGAAACGTATACAGCAGATACTAAAAAGCCAGCTAAATGCTGGCTTTTATTATTTTCACTAAAAATTGTATCAAAAAGGGATAAAGTGAAATTACTTCTCTGCCATCTCTTTCTTAACCATTACTGCAGCAGCAATGATGAAAGTGATAATTAGGCCTAGTTCCATGATTAACTCCAAAGAAAATTAACATTAAACATATAATTCGCGAGCATGATAACAACAACCGATACAGAATGATACTTTTTAACCACTAATTCACTTTTTATTCGATTTAGATCAAAAAAGATGCCCTAAAGCATCTTTTTGTATATTAATCATTCATGAAACGACTAGATCAGCCAGGGAAACCATTAGGATTCGTTGACTGCCAGCGCCATGTATCTTCCGTCATTTCAGTCAATGTGCGCGTCGCATTCCAGCCGAGCTCTTTCTGAGCTTTAGCTGGATCTGCCCAACATTCTGCAATATCACCTGGGCGACGATCGACCAGTTTATAAGGGACTTGTTTACCGCTCGCTTTCTCGAACGCTTTAACCATATCCAATACACTCGAACCGTTACCAGTGCCAAGGTTGTAGATATGAAGACCGTCTTTACGCCCTACTTTTTCAAGCGCTGCGATGTGGCCATCAGACAGATCCATGACGTGGATGTAATCACGAACACCAGTCCCGTCTTTTGTTGGATAATCGCTACCAAATACCGATAGGAATTCACGGCGGCCCACAGCTACTTGAGAGACAAATGGCATTAGGTTATTTGGAATACCTTGCGGGTCTTCACCTAGCTCACCACTTGGGTGTGAACCTACTGGGTTAAAGTAACGCAGCAGCGTAATGCTCCAATCTGGATTGGCTTTTTGGAAATCGGTTAAGCACTCTTCAACCATTAGCTTACTACGACCGTAAGGATTGGTTGCGCTTGTTGGAAAATCTTCGGTGATAGGCACACTCGCAGGATCGCCGTAGACCGTTGCTGAAGAGCTGAATACTAAGGTTTTTACACCAGCGTCACGCATTGCATCAACAAGGACTAACGTGCCGTTCACGTTATTGTCATAGTATTCAAGAGGCTTAGCCACAGATTCACCAACCGCCTTTAGGCCAGCGAAATGAATAACGGCTTCAATGTTGTGTTGCTTCATGGTTTCAGTCAAAAGCGCTTTATCACGAACGTCACCTTCAATGAAATTAGGGCGAACACCAGATACTTTTTCAATACGCTCTAGAACGCTTGGTTTACTGTTGTACAAGCTATCAAAAAGTACAGGTGTCATTCCTGCGTTGATCATCTGGATACTTGTATGGCTACCGATGTAACCCATGCCACCTGTAACTAAAACATTCATGTTTAGCAGACCTTTTAATTAAAAATATTCAACCTATCACTTATGATACAACAACTTAGGCAAAGGTCACAAACACCTACGGCTATTAACTATCACGAGAGAACACAAATTGACCTTTTCCTTTGCGTTTTGCTTGGTACATCGCCTCATCGGCAACCTTTAGAATCACGTCTATATCACGCTCTGAACCATCAACTAAGTGTATGCCCAAGCTCGCTCCAACATGAAGCGAACGCTGTTTATGGGTCACTTCTTGCCCGATCAGATCCAACAGTCGCTCCGCTAACTTTGCTAACAAGACTTTGTTGGTCTGTTTAATAATAAGAACAAATTCATCCCCCGACAAACGTGCTACCAAATCTCCTGCACGAACTTGAGATAGCAACCGGCTCGATACTTCTTTGAGGATTTCGTCACCCGCATCGTGTCCATAGTTATCGTTAACGTGTTTAAAGCCATCGAGATCCAAGTAGATAACCGCAAAATGCTGATTAGAATAATGGCTAGAGGTGACGACATCATCCATCACCTTATACAGCTGAGCTCTGTTGGCCAAACCCGTTAATGCGTCGTGATGAGCCAAGTGTTCGAGCCTTTCCATCTCTTTGACATTAGATAAATCAGACAGTGTGAGTACCATATCAAATTCGTCTTTCTCATTGTCTGACGAAACTCGATTCACTTTTACAAACATTGGAACCAAAGTGCCAGATGCACTCTTCTCCCATACCTCACCTTGCCACTGCCCATAATTTTCCAATGAACTGCGAATTGTCGGCATTAGGGATGAAAACTGTTGCCAAGAAAAAACGTCAAATGGTGTTTTGCCCACCAGCAGATCAGCGTGATAACCAAGAAGTTGGGTGACCGCTGGGTTTACCATGGTAATTACATTGGATGAATTCAGTACGATTAAGCCGTCTTTACTGTTCTCAAAAACACCCGCGGCTATACGCTGGCGACTCATGGCCGTTTCTATCCCCGTGACATCTTGGATTGCATAAAGAATACGACCGTGCTTTGACAACGAACGGCTGCTCACACGAAGCCAGCGTTTTGAGTGAAAGAGATCGGTGGTTTCGAGTAGTTCGTCATTCAGCTCAATATTGGCGTCGATAACCTCTTGTAAGAACCCAGTTTGCTTTGTCGCGATCAACTCTTGGATCAATAAATTTTCAAGAAACGCTTCGGTACACTTAAAAATGTCACGAGTGGCAGCGTTCGCATGAACGATGAACCCTTTTTCATCGGCTACCAACAACGAGTGCTGAACAGTTTCAATTACCTCGTTCGCAAACGACTTTTCTTCTTGTAGTTTATCTAGCGTAAAATTGATTTGGTTGTCACGATGTTGAAGTCTTTCGAGCATGGTATTAAAAGCTCGAACCAGATCCCCTATCTCATCGTGGTTCGCTGCAACTAATTTTGGTTGTTCTGAACGACGTTCAACAAAGGCTTGCATCGCCTCATTTAGGTCAAACATCGGTTCGATAATCAAGCGTTGAACCAATTTGACCAATACCCCGCCTAAGATCACCAGAAACAGCAGATAGACGGCCGCAACCTTGAAAATATTCGTTAAGATCGTATTAAATGTCTCTTTTGATATTGTCACTCTCAAGTTCGCGATCACAGCGCCATCCAGCGTCACCGGGACGAGTAAAAAGATGAAATTCTGGGAGATGGCAAATTGATGATCCGCGATGTCATTTAATTCATCTGTATTCGGCCTTGGAACCAGCGTATTACTCACTTGATAACTCGCAAAAAGCTGTTCATTAATGTCATAGAGCTTCACCCTGACGATATCTTTATCCGCAACGAAGGCTGACAGAATCTCCTGAGCCGAAGATTTATCCTCAAATAGAATCGCGGCTTGTAGGTTATAAGCAACACCTTGTGCCAACACTTTAACTCGCTGAATAAGACTTTGTTTTTCCCGCTCAAAAGTGACAGTGTAATTAACTGACTGAATGGTCAAAAAAGTAACCGCGATGAAGATAACAATCGGTAATATCAGCTTGTTTTTAATCGATAAATTATTAATGAAAGACAACATTATTGGCCCTCCACTATAGCGATTCGTAACAGGTTTGAGCCAATGACGTATTCACCGCGTTTTGCATTCACTAAGTTGATCTTAGGCTTTAGCTTGTTATCGATGTGCGTTAGCTCAATGACTCCTCCCATATCCGTAAAGTTTGGGATATCGCTAATCGTCACAGTATGTGGTGAGTGGGCTTTACGGCTAAATTCATCATTATCGAGATCAGATAGATAAGTGATATCACACTTAGGAGTCACCAATTGATGTACTTGAATAGCGAGAGAACGAATAGATTTGCCTTGTGTAATCGACGTCAGTGCTTTGCTTACCTTCTCATCGCCAATCACACAGAAGTTAACCGTATTCATGGTGCTTTCGTCGTTCCAACGAATAAAGTTGGCAATTCTAAAAAGGTACACCGCTTTCACTTCATAAGGCTTGAAACTAGCCGCCGATGTATTCAAAGGCACAATAAACATAGCTAACGTGGCAAGGCTGAGTTTATTAAAACCAAGCTTAATACGGTACTTGAGCCACTTAGAATTCATGAGAGACCCTCACATATACAGACTCTTGGTTAACACTTTTCTCAGACGTGAATTCAGCTTGATAGCCGTCACTCTTACCAATGTTTTCAACGACTACTTCAATTAAAGGTGCTGCGGATGATTTTTTCCATGCAAGACGTGCATCAAAGGTTATTTCATGTGGGTAAGATTGCCATTCGTATTGAGTGCCATCGCCTGCTATCCAATAGTCTGGGTAATTCACATTAATGTATTGGCCGATAACATCGAATTGCCAGCTATCGGTGATATTCCACATCAACTGTGCCGTGGCTAAATGTTCATTATCAATGTCATGATAGACGCCAGTTTGTGGGCTAGATTTAGGGTCATCACCCTTGTTTTCGCCTTCTAACGTTGAATAGGCATAACTCAGGTAACTGGTGAGATCTTCTGTAATTTGATAACTTGCGCCTAACTCTAAGCCATAGGTTTTCGCTTTATAATCATCAGATAATGCACCGACATAGATATGATTAGCGGGGATATCATTCGGGTCATAGCTGTGGAAGCGAAGATTGTCATGTTCACTCAGGTAGATTGTTGCATCGAGCTCGAAATTTGAATTGTTAGAGTAGCGGTACCCCATTTCAGCCGTTATGACGTCCTCTATTTCAAGGTTCGAGTTTGATTTATAGACATCCAGATAACTGTCGTTTGAATCGGTATTATAACTGTTGAAGTAGTATGTAGAGTTTGAATCCATATAAGATGGTGCAACAACCGCACGGCTAAGCCCCGCCCACAATGAGTGACGTTGAGTTAACTTATATAACCCACGCAGTTGAGGTGAAAGTTCTGTTGAGTCATTCTGTGTAAAGTGTTCAACCTTGGCACCAATAGTAATAGATAGTGCTTCCGTCATTTGAATTTGAGACTGTATAAAAGCGTTCGCAATATAATCGTTGGCAGATTGGATATTGTAGGCTCGACCTTCGTAATCGGGATTGTACCAATCAACGTCCGAAACTTGGCTAGACGAGAAATCAAGATACATATATCGCAGGCCACCACCGAGTGTCATCTGATGCTTTGCAGATAGCTGGTTGATATAGGTCGAGTCAAAATCGATTGTGGAATAACTTCCAGGGGCGTCAGGGGCATTATCCTCATTATATTCACCCCATAGCGAATATGAGAGTGTCGAACTTTCATTAAAGTGACGAGAGTCGTTAAATTGAACGTAAGCGGATTGGCTCTTGTTATCAAAATCATTGGCTTGTGAACCGACAAACGAGCCTGAGTTATCATATTGGAACGTATAGAGTTCCGACTCATAAAAGCTTTTCTCACCACCAATACGTAATGACCAGTTTTCTTCAGTATTACTTGGTTGAAACACCATCCCAGCCGTTTGCGCTTTCCATTTTTCAGATTCGTTTGTGCGATACGTGGGTTCTTCTCGGTACTTATAGAATGCACGCGCATTCACATCGTCATTCAGGCTTAAACCCTGACGAACACTAAACTCGTAATTATCAGTATTAGAGGCGACACCAGAGAGATACGTCCCTTGAGTATCATTGGCAGATTGGTCATGACTCCAATCTGTTGTTTTCTGTGGTAGAATCTACGTTTTTGGGGTACCAATCATGGCAACTATTCAGGTTAATTGTCGATTTTGCAGTCAGAGTAATGCTGTTCGAAAGCATGGTAA
>NZ_JACJFF010000116.1:0-15584 GCF_014164465.1 Vibrio sp. SG41-7
TCAACTGCTGATAATTCATGGTAGTACTGCTTGTTTCTTTGGCGAGAAGAGCGTACCACTTTCGGCAGTTGGCTTTCTCTTCTACACCTTTCCATGAATGTCGCAGTTATTATCTGAAATCGGGTTTAACGAATAACTATTTGGCTAGTCTCGCTGAAGCTCGTTAATAATATGAATTAAATTGAAATATATTTTAACAGCAAGCCGTTCTAAATAAATACCCTCCCAAAATTAAACTCATTCTTCTCTTTATATCTTTTATTGGAAAAAGAGAGGAGCAGGATGAGTTTTTATATTTAGGCGTGAAGATTCAGGTTGTTTTTGAGAACGAGTAACAATTTAGTTAGTACGGTAACAACATGATTATAATGAACTTAATATTGATGATGCTCAGGTTTACTATCAGGTTTATACGTGTTTTAGTACTCGTTACTTCTCAGGAAATACATCTGTCTCATAAATAAGACTAAGCTAAATATCTATGATTGTTCGTTTGATGACCTAAAAATCTTGTGGTACTTTCTCATTCGCTCCGCAAATGAACAGTGTTTTATTATTCATTAGGAGTTGGTTATTTAATTTATTTTAAACAGTAACGCAACAGGCGGAATAGTGTCGGAAGCTATTGGCTGTTGGCCAACGTTGCTGTAGGACAGACAAAAAAAGGGTATTTTCATGCTTAAATCATCATTTCTATTGGGCCTAATTGGCTTAGTTTCACTTCCTACACTTGCTGCTGGTATTGAGGGCGGTCCATACATTGGCGCAGGCCTTGGTGTGTATCAAGACTTAGACACTGACGGCGCAGGTAATTTAGATGCTGAAAGCATGGGGTACAGCCTTTACGGTGGTTACCAATTTAACCGTATTGTTGGTATTGAACTTGGTTACACGGATTACGCTGACTACGAAAAGTTTGGTACTAAGCTGCTTTCACCAACTTCTCTTTCTGTTGCAGCAAACGTAGGTTACACATTTGATAATTCAATTCGTCCGTTTGTAACCGCAGGTCTGAGCTACGTAGATTTGAACTCTAGCAACAGTGCTTTTTACGGTGACGATTCTGGTGCAGGTTTCCATTTTGGTATCGGTGTGGAATACAATCCAGTGGAGAACTTAACGCTTCGCCTGATCTCGCAAGCAGATGCTGTGAACATAGAAAACTACGCTTATATCAATGGCAATAAAGTTCGTCTAAGCAGCAAAGATGTAGCATTTAGCACAGTAACACTGGGTGCTTCGTACAATTTCTAATGGCTTCTATTAAATAGCTTAAAGCTAAAGCTATGGACACCTAAACCGCTCTAACGTTGAGCGGTTTTTTTATGTCAAAAATAACGATTGGTCACGCTGTGGGCGGAGTTGGTCCAAAGCCTGAAATTAGTTGGTTTTCACAAGCTTATAAAAGGGAATTATGTCGACTATTTTGGTAGATTAAAGGTATTACCGACTTCCAGTGAGCAGCAATGAAGATTCTTCACACGTCCGATTGGCATCTTGGCCAAAACTTCTACAATAAAAGCCGTAAGAATGAACATGAACGGTTTTTACAATGGTTACTTGAGCAAGTTACAGAGCACGACATCGACGCGATCATTGTTGCTGGCGACATTTTCGATACCAGCACACCGCCGAGTTACGCTCGTGAGATGTATAATAAGTTTGTGGTCGATTCGAACAAGATCGGCTGCCAATTGGTGTTGTTAGGTGGAAATCACGATTCAGTCTCTGTGCTTAAAGAGACCCAACAGTTACTCAAATACATGGGTGCAGACGTGATTCCTAATACCAATGAAGATCATGCGACTCAGGTTGTTGAACTAAAAGGCAAGAACGGCGATGTAGAAGCGCTGGTTTGTGCTATTCCTTTTATTCGCCCTCGCGATGTGTTGACCAGCCAGGCGGGCGTCACAGGCGTTGAGCGTCAGAAGCAACTCGGAGATGCAATCAAACAGCACTACCAAAGTGTTTATGATGCCGCTGTAGAAAAACGTGCGGAGTTTGAAAACAGCGAGCACATGCCGATTATCGCTACGGGTCATTTAACGGCGATGGGTGTTCAACAATCGGATTCGGTACGCGACATCTATGTCGGTAACCTTGATGGTTTTGCCGCTGATGGCTTCCCAGACGCAGACTATATTGCACTTGGTCATATCCACCGCCCACAAGTGGTGGCAAAGCGTGAATACATTCGTTACTGCGGCTCACCAATCCCATTAAGCTTTGATGAACTTAAATCTCAAAAGCAGGTATGTGTGGTTGAGTTTATTGAGGGCGAGCGCACCATTTCTCAATTGCCAGTTCCAACGTTCCAACCCCTAGCTGAAATCAAAGGCGACTTGAGCGAGATCGAATCTCAACTGAATCAATATATAGGCTTAGATAGCGACCAAAGCGTGTGGTTATCGATAGAAGTGCAAGCACAAGATTACTTGTCGGATCTTCAAGAACGTATGCGCGCACTAACCGAAGGTTTGAATGTGGAAGTGCTGCAACTGCGCCGCGCAAGAGAACGCCGTAACCAAGCTTTAGAGCAAGAGTCGGCAGAAACACTGTCAGAATTGAGCCCGATGGACGTGTTTACGAAGCGTATTGCCTTAGAAGAATTTGAAACCGATTCTGAAAAAGCGCGTTTAGAGCGCATGACGGTGAAGTTTAAACAAGTGATGGTTGAAGTGTCTGAGAGCGCTCAAGCGCCAAACAAAGTAGAAGAGTAACCAGTATGAAGATTTTAAGCCTAGAATTTGAAAACCTGAACTCTTTGAAAGGACGTTGGAAGCTCGATTTTACCCAATCACCGTTTGCGGAAAATGGCTTGTTTGCGATTACTGGCCCAACAGGGGCGGGTAAAACCACCATTCTTGACGCGATTTGTTTGGCATTGTTCCACCGCACGCCGCGTTTGAAAAGTATCGCCAAAGGCAACAACGAATTAATGACGCGTGGCACGGGTGAGTGTTTTGCTGAACTGGAGTTTGAAGTACAGGGCAAAACGTATCGCTCTAACTTCCACCAAAAGCGAGCGCGTGGAAAACACGATGGCGCATTACAAACACCAACGTGCGAATTTGCGGATGCGGACACCGATAAAGTCTTAGAGACTATGTTGACCAAGAAGACAAAGTTGGTGGAGCAGGTAACTGGTCTCGATTTTTCGCGCTTCACTAAATCCATCATGTTGTCTCAGGGTGAGTTTGCAGCGTTCTTAAACGCCAATGCTAACGACCGTGCCGAGCTACTTGAAGAGCTGACGGGCACAGAAGTCTATAGCCTGATCTCTGAGCGCATCTACGATCATTTCAAGTCGAGTGAAGAGTCGCTTAATCACCTTAAAGCGAAAGCAGAAGGTGTGAGCTTACTCTCTGAAGAGCAAATCCAAGAGCTAACCGCAGAACGAGAAACGTTAGAAGCCGAGCAGAAGCGTTTGTCTGAGCAGTTAAAAGAGTGGCAAGCGCATCTTAGCTGGTGGAAAGACGTGACTAAAGCTGAGCAAACTATCGCGACCAGTGAGCACGATCTTAAAACCGCTCAAGATGAACTAGACCGTAATCAACCTGCACTAGAGCGTTTGGCAAACAGTGCACCAGCTGAAAAGCTGCGCCCAATGCACAAAGATTTAAAGCGTTGCGAACAAGAGGTGAACACCACTCAAGCTAACTTAGATAACAGTACTAAGTTACTTGCCGTTCGTGATGCAGAGAAGCAAGACGCGCAAATTCAACTGACTCAAAGCAGTGTGATTGTCGAACAGGTAAAAACCGAGCAACAAGATCAAGAGAAGATCATCGATCTTGTCCGTCCGCTAGATAACCAAATTGCCGTACTCAAAGATAAGCAAACTGCGGCCGTTAATGCAGCAAATACGCTAAACGAGCAACATACGCAGCAGCGTAATCAACAAGTCGTTTTAGTCCAAAAAACAGATGCACTGAAGCAACAAGATCAACTCAGCACTGAGTATTTAAATACACATCAAGCTGACCAACATCTGGAAAAATACCTAGGTCAATGGCAAGCCAAAGTTGAGCAAGTTCGTACTTTAGAGCGTCAACATGCAGAACAACTAAACTCAGCGAAGCAAGCTTTGTGTGCGGTTGATGCACAGCAAACGATCATCAAATCTGCGCAAGACGCTAAAGCAACGCAAGATAAGACCTTAGCTGAATTGGTGGTGCTAGAGAGTAGTGCGAAGCAACAGTGGGAAGCCTTGCAAGGCAACACTAGCGAGCAAGTGTTGAATTCGCAAAAAGATCTGTTGGAGTTTTGGAATCGCAATACGCACTCATTACTCGAGATCAATCGTGGTTTCCTAAATGCCCAACAACAGCTGCACGCAAAAACACAGGCACATCAAACCAACACCCAGTTGGTCGACAAGCTTTCGAAAGAACGTGAAGTGTTGGTGGAGCGATATAAAGAGAAAGAGACTTCGCTTGAGCGATTAACGCGTTTGATTAATCAAGAAGGCGAATTGGCAAAATACCGTGCGGCTCTGGAATCTGGATCTGAGTGCCCACTGTGTGGTTCAACAGACCATTCGATTGAGCAGTCGCAAGATATTGCAAATTTGGTTGCTCAAAAAGATAGGGAAAACCTAGAGCTAGCGGCTATCAAAAAAGAAGGCCAAGAGCATCGTCAGCAGTTAGATTCTCTTGCCCCTATGATTGCAGCGCTTAACGATGACATTCAACGTGCGCAAGCGGATATTCAGCAGGCTCAATTGAATTGGCATGGCGTTGTTGGCAAGCTTCAGCAGAGCTTATCGGATTTCGTTGGCATGGCTCCTGAACTGGCGCTGCTAACGATTAACGATTTAGGTAATGAAGCTATAGTCGCGACCTTTGCTCAGCAGTGTGAACTTCAATTAAGTCAGAGTTCACAGCAACTCAAAGCATTGGGCGATGCCAAAGCACACTATGCTGAAGCTGAGAAACAACGCTTGTCTGCAAGCGTTATGGCTGACAAGGCGCAGTCTAATCTCGAGTTGGCCGAGCAACGCTTAGCGGATCTGAATAAGCAAAACCACAGCACAAACGAACAAGTGGCTCAGATTGCTCAAGCGAAAGAGCAGCAATGGAACTCTCTGAAAGAGAGCATGGTTCAAACGGCTATCGAAGCGCCTGAACTTGAACATATCGATGATTGGTTTACTGCGAAATCACAGGCATCAAGCATGTGGCAGCAAACTAAACAACAACAGGCCGATATTGAGAAGCAGCTGATCACTCAAAATGCCGAATTGAAAACCTTAGATGACAAGCTAAGCAGTGTTGAGAAAGAGCTCGCGACACTGAAGCAAGAGAGTGAGTCTCTAGTGTTAGAGCTGACTCGTGTAACGGCTGAAAGAACAGAGCTGTTTGGTGACAAAGATATTCAAGCCACCAGCAATGCGATGAAGCAAAAAGTCACCGAAGCGGTAAATGCATTTGATGCCGCGCAGTTGGTGCTTAACCGTTGTGAACTTGAACATCGAACTGAGCAAACCAAACACACTGGTTTCTCGGACGAGTTAGTCAGTAAGCAATCGAGCTACATACAAGCGTCGAATGCTTGGTTAGTAGCGCTGAAAACCAGCCCATTCGAAGGTGAGGCTGATTTTGAAGCAGCATTGTTGGATGAAGAGGTTAGAACTCAACTTCAAAGCCTGAAGAAGTCTTTAGACGAAGCGATTGTCAGTGTACAAGCTAGGTTGAACACCGCCAAAGTGACGCAAGTGGAGCTACAAAACCACGCAAATGCTAAAGCATGGCAAGAGCAAGACCAACAGCAAGTTGAAGAAGCGACTACTGAATGCCAAAACGCACAACAAAGCCATGCGACAAAGATCGGTGCAATTTCTGCCAATCTTGAAACGGATAGCCAGAACCGAAGTAATCAGCAAGATCTGTTTAAGCAAATAGACGAGCAACAGGTCGAGTTTGATGACATCTCACGTCTGAATTCACTTATTGGCTCAAAGAACGGCGACAAGTTCCGTAAGTTTGCTCAAGGTCTAACACTGGAAAACTTGGTGTACTTGGCGAACAAACAACTACAACGTTTGCATGGTCGATACGAACTTAAACGCAAAGCTGATGATGGTTTAGAGCTGCAAGTGCTCGACACATGGCAGGGCGATGTGATGCGTGACACCAAGACGTTATCAGGTGGCGAAAGCTTCTTAGTGAGCTTGGCGTTGGCATTAGCGCTTTCTGATCTTGTAAGCTACAAAACCAGTATTGATTCTCTGTTCTTGGATGAAGGTTTCGGCACGCTGGATAGCGACACATTGGACATTGCTTTAAACGCGCTCGATAACTTGAATGCATCAGGCAAGATGATCGGCGTAATCAGCCACGTTGAAGCACTGAAAGAGCGTGTGCCCGTTCAGCTTAAAGTAACAAAGCATTCAGGCCTTGGCGTGAGTGAGATGGAGAAGCAGTACAAGGTTGTTGCTTAGGTTCTAGCTATATTCCATCAGCGCAGAAATAGAAACAGAGCTGGGTTAAGCAGATCCCCGATTCAGTCGTTCCTCCTTCTCGAGGATGACGGAGTTTCGGGGGGCTGTTATCAATCACTCCGCCGTCACGTTCTGCAGTAAAGAACGATTAGAGTAGCTGCCGCTATTCCCTAAAATGAGGCGCGAGCGTAACAGGGAATCTGAGTTTGTTGGTATTGCCTTCGTCACTCCCTAGAGCGAGGAATGAACCTAATAGATAATCTCTAGTAGACGCAGGAAGTGGACTCATCAAAAAGGAAACGGCCATGCACAAGAAGTCTCATTTACCAACTAAGACATGTCCTATTTGCCAAAAGCCTTTCTCATGGCGTAAAAAGTGGCAGCGCTGTTGGGATGACGTGATCTACTGTTCTGAACGTTGTCGTCGTCATAAGCCAACTTTGGCGTAATTTCTGTTCGTTTTTAGAACACGTTAATAGTTTCGTCATTCATTTCTTAAGTTAATATTTCTATCTGTAAGACAACTAATGTATAAAGGCGGCATGAAGATACCTAAAAGAATACAGCCCTTAGTTGACGATGGTTTAGTCGACGAGGTGACAAGCCAATTAATGAGTGGCAAAGAAGCGTCAGTGTACATAGTGCGCTGCGGCGATACGATCCGTTGTGCAAAGGTATATAAGGAAATAAGCCAGCGCAGCTTTAAAAAAGCAACGGCGTATCGTGAAGGCCGAAAAGTCCGAAATAGTCGCCGTGCCAGAGCGATGGAAAAAGGCTCTGGTTTTGGTCGAGAACAGCAAGAGAAAGTGTGGCAAAGCGCTGAAGTGGATGCCTTGTATAAACTGGCAGAAGCGGGCGTACGTGTGCCTGTGCCTTATGGCTGTTTTGATGGCGTGCTGCTTATGGAGCTAGTCACTGATGATGACGGTTATGTTGCTCCGAGATTGAACGATGTTGTAATGCCGCCAGAACAAGCGATTGAAGATCATGCGGTGATGATGACTTACGTGGTTAAAATGCTTTGCGTTGGTTTGATCCATGGTGACTTGTCTGAGTTTAACGTATTGGTTGATGAATATGGCCCTGTGATTATCGATCTACCACAAGCTGTCGACGCTTCGGCTAATAACAACGCTGAGTGGATGTTGGCTCGTGACATCAATAACATCCGTGATTATTACGCTCAGTTTGCCCCTGAATTGGCGAAAACCGAGTATGCCAAGGAAATGTGGGCTTTATACGAGAAAGGCGACTTAAAGCCAGATAGCAAACTGACGGGCGAGTTTACGGAAACTGACGATTTGGCAGACATCGAAGCCATTATGCAAGAGATAGACGCTGCGCGAATTGAAGAACAACACCGACGCGAGCGTGTTAAAGAAGAAAAAGAAGGTGTAGACGACAGCAAGTTCAATTGGGCTGAGTAGTCGTGATCATCGTTTTTGATCTTTCTTTAAATGCCAGTCATAACGCCTTAAAAAACTGAGGCGCTCTTTCAAAAAAATAACCCAATAGAGCCTCAACTCTGTTGGGTTATTTTTTTAGCACTCATAAAAGACGGCCACTGGTATTAACTACCACTTTAACTGCTCACCATCGTAAGCGTAGAAGTGCCCACTTTTATCCGGCGTGGCAGTGCGAATAATATCGACCAAGTGATGGGCGACATAGCTCGACTCAAACAACTTACCCTCAGGGACATTGGTCTGAAAAGGCTTCGATAAAGCCGTGTCTGTTGTGCCCGGGTGTAGCGCTAATACTGTGCCTTTCTTTATGGTGCGTTGCCATTCAATCGACATGGTTTTGATGAACATGTTGAGGGCTGCCTTCGATGAGCGATAGCTATACCAACCACCTAATCGGTTGTCTGAAATACTACCTACCTTTGCGGAAACCACAGCAAATTTTGGATTGTCACTCGTTCTAAGAATTGGAGTGAAGTGCTTTGCCAATAACAAGCTGGGTAGGGTATTCACAGAGATGTTTTTCAGGAAAAATTCAGGGTCGATAGACGACAAGTTCTTTTCTGGCCCAAGATCTGGAGTGTGGAGCATACCCACGCAGTTTATCAACCAGTCCAATTTTTCAAACTGTTTGCTGAGTTGCTCAATATCAGCTTCGTTGGTTGCATCGACTTTGTGCCAGTTCAAACGACTGTTTTCTAGTTCTGGTTGTTGAGAGTGGTAAGTCGCGTCTACATGCACATCAAGAAAATCAAACCGAGACAGCTCAGATAATAGGTGTTTAACCACAGCGAAACCAATACCGCCACTCCCACCAACAACTAGTATGTGTAATCTGAGTTGCTCAACCATTATAAATTCTCCAAGTTTGTGATTCGTTGTTCTGCGGTCTCGAGTATCGCTTGTTGGTCTTGTTCATTCATGTTGTCCCAAGAGCGATATAACATGCCCATGCGTGGATTACGGTTTAATGCATCGCGGTGTTGGTTCATAAAGCGCCAGTACAAGCTATTGAAAGGGCAGGATTGCTCTCCGCTGCGTTCTTTTATCTTGTAGTGACAGTCTTTACAGTAGTCACTCATACGATTGATGTAAGAACCGCTGGCAGAGTATGGTTTGGTTCCGACGATCCCGCCATCCGCAAAAAGTGCCATACCTCGCGTATTTGGCATTTCGACCCACTCAATCGCGTCGACGTATATACCAAGGTACCAACTGTCTACTTGATCGGGGTCTATGCCCGTAATTAAGCAGAAGTTGCCAGTGATCATTAACCTTTGGATGTGATGCGCGTAAGCAAATTCAAGGGACTGGTCAATCGCATGCTTCATGCAATTCATATTGGTTTGTCCGTCCCAAAAATAATGGGGCAGCTTATTGGTTGCTGAATAATGGTTTTTAATGGCGTACGCAGGCATGTTTGCCCAATAGACGGCGCGTATGTACTCACGCCACCCCAGTATTTGGCGTACAAACCCTTCGACCTGTGCAATGTCGATGCTTGGTTTATTTGAAGAACTGTCTCGATGACTGGATGCTTGGTAGGCCGACAGCGCTGCATCAATCACTTCTTTAGGGCTCAGCAGTTTACTGTTCAGTGAGAACGAAAGACGGCTATGGTACAAGCTCCATTTTGAATCGTGTTCTGTCGTCATCGCATCTTGAAACTGACCGAACAGCGGTAAACAGACTTGGCAGAAGTGCGCGAGCAGAGACAAGCTTTGTGCGCGGTTAACTGGCCATAATAATTGGTCGCCAACTTCACCAATGGTTTGAATTTGATGACGCTCGATACGTTCTAAAATCGCGGAAATGTCGTTGGCAAACATCAGAGGTTGAGGCAGGCTTTCAATGTCTTGTTTCTTGAGTTTCTTTCGATTGCTCGCGTCGTAATTCCATTTGCCGCCAACTGGCTTTCCGTCTTCTAGCAAAATGTCGAAGCGCTTTCTCATTCGGCGATAGAAGTGTTCCATCATGATGTGTTTGTCTTTCGGAAACTGTTGTTCTATCTCTTCGAATGGAAAGAGGAAGTGTTCCGTATCACAACAACCTTTGGTCGCATTAGTGAGCTTCAGCTTGTTTATCTGCTCTAAAAGTCGATATTCATCTGGCCTTTGATATTCGAATTTCTCTGCGCCGAATTCGTGTACGTAGTGTTGCAATAGAGCATCGAGATTTTCAAATTGCGTGGTGTCATCAAGAGTGAGGTGGAGTACCTGATGACCTTGTTGTTTGAGTTCGTCGGCAAAATAGCCCATCGCAGAGAAAAAAGCGGCCACCTTTTGGATGTGCGATGCAACGTAGTCAGTCTCTTGCTTAAGTTCAGCGATGATGTAAATGACCTCGTCATCAACCTGTTGATACCAAGAGTGCTGGATATTGAGTTGGTCGCCTAAGACAAGGCGCACGGTTTTGAAATTCATAACACATCCTGATTGTTGGTTAAGACAAGTTCTTTGCTTCTGGCATTCCACTTGTTGATGAACGCATGGTCTGGGTCGTACATATCCGTTTGCTTACCCAAATCAAAATGACGTGATTTGGGTTGTGCTTGGTTGGCATTCTTTTGCTTGTTGGTTTGAGTGCTTACCTGAGGTCTCAGCGCTCCGGCTATATATGCCCAATTACCCCAGTTTGATGCCACGTCGTAGTCGATAAGTTGGCTCTCAAAATAGGCTGCACCGTGTCGCCAATCGATCCCTAGTTCGTAGATCAAGCAGCTGGCTGCTAGTTGTCTTCCTCTGTTCGACATATAGCCAGTTGTATTGAGTTGACGCATACACGCATCGACAATCGGGTAGTTGGTATTGCCACTTTTCCATTTAGCGAAATCGCGGTTCGACGTTGCCGAGGAGTTAGGGCTGTAGAGTTCACGGTTTGAAGAATCACCGAACAACGACGAGCCCAGTGATAAGCACTTCCAATAGAAATATTCGCGCCATAACAACTCAAAGTAGATCCAATAGGTTGAATCGTTAATGCCATGATCGGCTTCGAACTGTTTTAAATGGCAATAAATCGTTTTAGGCGAAACGCAGCCGAGCGCTAACCACGGTGAGAACTTGGTTGAGTTTTCGATGCCGTCAAATGCGTTTCGAGTCTGCTTGTAATTAAAAGCGTAGTCATGTGAAAAGTAGTTTTCTAAATGCGCTAGTCCTGCGTCTTCTCCACCCCAATAATCGCTTATTACTGCGCTTTCATCATTTGGTGAACTGAATAATGAGATTGTCGATGTCGATGTTAATGCTAGTCTCACTGCTGGTGGTAGAGCTGAAATAACCGTCTCATTGCGATTAACATCCAAGTGCTCGACTAGCTTTCTAAATTTGGTAAATGAGCTCGGGACTTTTGATAATTCGAACGGTAGCTCATGTGAGTCAAACAAGGTTGAGTGATGTGGTAAACACATTACTAAGTTAGGCGACTGTCTTTGTATTGATCGAATCAATCGTCGCTCATCGTAACCGCAGTGTGCATTGGCGAAAAAGTGGGTGACGTGCTGTGTAGCAATAATTTGGCTGAGTGTTTGCTCGGTTGTGTCGGGTTCTAAATGATTACTGCGAATCACGACAAGTTGCTGCCCTAGCTTTACTAAATTCGATTCTAAATTGGCTATCGATTGTGAAACAAAAGCCTGGCGATGTGCGCTATAACTTTGCTCTTGCGCGAGATCAGCAGAGAAACGAACCAAAGTGGGTTCGACAATCACGCAAATGAGATTATCGACGCCATGTGCAGCGCAATTTAGCAATTGATTGTCGTTGATTCTTAAGTCGTTTGTAAAAAGATAGAGACCAATCTTTTTCATTGCTTGCACTCGTGATTTGTTAGTTATTAGATGGTTACGAGTGGATGAACAAACAAGATCACAAATGATTACGTCAAATGGGTAATGGTTGAATTTGGGGAAAGAAGAGGATCGAGGAGGGAATAGAAGCCAACCAATAATACCGATAGAGGCTGGCTTTATAAGCCCAAACAGCTATTTTTTAAGAGCGAAAGCCTTTAGGAACAGACAATCCATAGAAACTCTAGTCCATAGCAGCAGTCAGTCTTTAGGAACGAGCTCTAGTCCATAGGAACGACGAGTATGTCGACGGGAGAAGAGTCTATCAATTGCTTCGAGTGCGAGATGATCTTATGCCAAAAATCATGATGATGACCACAGAGCATTAGATCAATGTTGTGCGTTTTCACAGCATCTTTGAGTTTGTCATTTAAATCACCCGTACCTACAAAAATATGCTGAACCGGCTGTTTAGCGTAAGCCTCAAACTCTCTTAAGTGTTTTATCGCATCATCATTGACAGGTAAGTCACCATTATTTTGCTGAATATCAACGAGTTCTGGGTAGATTTCTCCGTGAGTACCGTCGATATAAACAAACGAAAGTTCCGTTTCTAGTTTGTTCGCGAAGAAGGTTGCTCTATCAATGAGTATTTTCGAGTCATCAGACATTTCAAGTGCGACCAGAATATGTCGGTATTCCATAATTAAAGCCTCTTGTTATTAGTGATGTTACAAGCATAGTTTCTCTCTAAGTAAATGATATCGAAGAGGTCTCATATTGCGTAAAATCATCATTCAAAGATCTTCTAAGTACTCTCGTATTTATATCGCTTTGATTGATAAGAAATTTACAAAAGGTTGTTATAGTGAAGTGAGTTCGATCTTTACGCTTTTTGCTATTAGATAAGCTCGCTAGTCCAACTCGTCAATAACCAAGAGGCATTAATGACAGCATTACTCACCATCCCAACTCGAACATTAGGCTTTGACTACGATATTGAGATCCGCGATTGGTCTCAAAAACTTGTCGGTTTTCACGTATTTGAAGATGGTAGACGACCGCTCGATGGAGGTATTGGTTTAAGCCTCAACCTCGTTGAGCAGTTTGATGTGAATGGTCGTTGGTTAGATTCATTGCCAGCTCGTTATCGTGAGATAACCGATGATTTCCCAGAGTATCAATACCAGATGCTTTGGCTCGCGGCGAACACTTATGAGGCGGCTCAACTGCTTGAATTAAGGCCGGTTATCTTGGCGTTAATCTGCATGAAACACAGTGTCGATAACAAGAAAGCATTGGAACTGAGTCGTTTAGGGCAAAAGAGAATCTTAGCCAAACTGGGCTTAGATGGCAGTAAAGCGACCCTAAAATTCATCGATAAGCTAGAGCTTAACTACAACGTCGGTGATGAGCTCGACCACATTGTACGAATTCTTGAACCGCTACAAAGACGTGTTCTTAAATTCAAGCACTATTCCAAAGTTGGCTACACAGCGCTTCGTTTGGACCAAGTTCATCCATTTCTAACCGGCAGTCGATTGGGCATTGCGATGGTGGAAGAGGGCAGGCTTAATGCGCCTTCAAAAATGGCGATGTTCCAAGATGCGATATTGTTAGGACTAGATTTGGAGATGGATGATCCATTACGCGCCATTACCAGCCAGAACTCATTTGCGATGTTCGAACAACTTCACGATAGATGGACAGAGCAACGTCAACTGCGTCGTTTAGAAGGTAACCGCCCAATGGATAAAGACATTCCTTACCCGGTTCCTTTGCTAGGTAACGACAATATTCATCCGCTTACTGATTACTACGACCTTGAAAAAGAAGGCATGGAGCAAAAACACTGCATTGGTGTTTATCACAATCGAATCATGAGCGATCGCTATGTGGTATTCCGCATGTTCAAACCTCAGCGTTTAACCATTGGCCTACGTCGTGTTCCAAGCAAAGCCTTTCCGTTTGAAATTGACCAGATTTGTGGGAAACGAAATGCACCGCCATCGGAGTCGGCTCGCCAAGTTATTCATGATTGGTTAGAAGCGAGTAAGCAAAAGTATCCGAAGCAATAGCTGTGAAGTAGAAGGAATAGCAGGATGTTTCAACAAGGCGATTTATGTCCGCATTGTGGTTTGATTATTGTGATGCCAACAGATTTGCAAGCCGAATGCTTAGGGTGTGGCGAAGAAATCAATCAAGACCCTGCAGACGATTACGACGAAGAAGAGTAACTTTACCTACACTAATATAAACCAAGGTTAGGATGGCCGTATTAGCCCTTCAAAGGATGGAAAGACATGCAGAAAGTCATCTTTAGAAATTGCGATGAAAGTTCGCCATATTGGAGTGAATTAGAGCGCTTGTTTCAAAGTGAATGGTCGGATTTTAAGTTTAAAGATACCTATAAAGACTGCGTACAACTCCCTCCAGTAATAATAGTGCTTCGCGATAATGTGGTCATTGGTGGCTTGGCATATTCCCATTTTCAGGAACCTCATCAAGTAAGAGATGTGGTTTGGATTAATGCTGTTTATGTTGATGCTCAATGGCGTGGTCAAGGTATTGCAAGTGAATTGATTAAACGTGGTGTAAAACAGTTTTCTTCTACAGTACAAACTCAACTGTACGTGTACACCAATGTAATGGAACTCTACCAAGGATTAGGTTGGTCAGTCGTCGATATCGACTCAGAAGCAAACCATAAAGTGATGAGTATAGAGCTTATTCGATAAGCTCAGAGCAAAGCCGACTATTAGGTTATCTACCTATCGAGTATTGAACCTATCTCTTTATCAACAACGTATAATCCTGTTAAATTTTCGTTTGAAATGATACCTATATCGCCTTTAAATCAAACAACTCGCTGTTGATTAAAACGATCACTACGATTTATTGCAGCAGTTGTTGAGCACAAAGCCTATATTGACTAGAATGGCGCACTTTTTTTATTTACGTACATACAGGTAATGAACATGAGCGATACTAATTCAAAACCAGCTTTACCAGATCATCTAGCAGGTAACCCACGTAGCCCGCACCACGTGGCTGAGTGTTTCGAATACCCAATCGGCATTCGTCTAAATGGTAAAGAGCGTACTGATGTTGAAGAATACTGCATCAGCGAAGGTTGGGTTAAGATCCCTTCTCCAAAAGCGCTAGACCGCCGTGGTCAGCCAATGCTTATTACTCTAAAAGGCTCTGTAGAAGCTTTTTACATCGAAGAATAATCGCTTTGTGTGACGAGCTAATGCTTCGTGTAGTTAGCAAATGTTTTGCCTAATTAGCCAACATAAAGTCACTAAGAGTTATTACTTGAAAGGGTCTAGAGAAATCTAGGCCCTTTTTGTTTGCTAAATCTATTAGGCTTATTACCTTTACCAGGCGATACCAGCACCAATTGAGAATTCCAAGTCTTCACCTTCTGCTTTATCGAATCCTGCTGTCACTACAAAGCCACTGTCCATAATATAGGTGGCATCTAAGCCTCCGACTTGTTTGGTTGAGCTGTCAGAGAACTCGCGGCTATCCAAAGTTACGTCTGTATGTGTTCGCTTAATCCCGTAACCGGGTGTGATGTACAAGTTTTCGGTGATTCCAATAGGGGCGTGAAATTGATACTCGTTGTCACGTTGTTTATATTCGTACGATTCTTCGTCTTCGTTATAAGCCGAACGAGTAAATTCAATGCCATAACCTATGCTTCCCGGGCCGCGATATTTGATGTAAGAAGCAGACCAATCTCTCCATCCGCGCTCAGCCGAGAGACCAAATGTAATCGCAGTTTCCTCTTGGTTTTGTTCATAGGCTTGTGCGTTAGACATAGTGAATAGCAAGACAGCAGCTAATGTCAGAAGGGGAAGCTTTTTGATGGTCATTGGATCTCTCG
>NZ_JACJFF010000117.1:0-15351 GCF_014164465.1 Vibrio sp. SG41-7
CATTTTGAGCCAAAGGTTGAAGATAACTTCCGAACTGAAAGCGACTAACAACGGGTCTTTGACCCGTATCCGGACTTTCAGTCCGTAATACTAACCCACCTACTTTAGTAGGTGGTTGTTAAGTCACTTTTTTTGCGAAAGGTATATCGTTTCTGTTGACGACTTACCTCATGTTCTAAGTGGCGAATGTTTTCTTCACTTTGTGCTAGAGAGCATTGTAGGGATTGATTTTCCTTTTGAATTTGCTCGAGCTTACGTTGTAACTCTGCACATTCAAAATCTCTTGACTTGAGCTCGTCTTGTAGCTGCTTTTCAGATAGCTTTTCAATAATGTGATTTCGCCGTGCATTTAGCATTGAGCCTCTGCTTACTTTCTTTGCTTCGATACGCGCCATTTTTTCATCGTGTTTACAGTCCAGATGTCTATCAAAACTCCCTCCGATAAGCTCTTCAAGAGTCTGTGTTTGATCTTCGTTGTAATGTTCTTTGGCAAGCTTTTTTAGCTCGTTAAGTGTGCTTAGCTTTAATTTGAATCGAGCAATTTTAAGCCCTTTAGCTTCTAGTCCATGGTCGTATTTGTACTTACTATAAAGGCGACGAATCTTCTTTTTATCTTCTTCATCAATCACGTTATCAAACAAATGAGCAGTGTTATCAAGTCCAAGCGATTGAACTATTGGTGCTTGGATTAGACGTGAGTAATGTTTCACTAAATGTTGAATTAGCCACTCTTTCTCTTGTTGTGTTTGCGCCCAATGCCACCAGCTCATTTTAAGTTTCTCCACCAAGTTATGTATAGACGTTAAAATAACACTAAGTTTAGGATAAAAATGTTACGCAAGACAATGTTTGATATTACGCGTGTTGTTACGCGTAATGAAATCAAATATAACAGGGGTTAAAACGGAACTTTTTAACTTCAAGGTGCTGGATGAATGAAATAAAAGAACACCTAACATCAAACGCAAGATGGGTGTGTTGGTCATTGGCACAGTTTGCTGTTGATGAAGATGTGATAGAGCAGAAGCAAGACGATTTGGCAAAAATTGCGCAAGTTGGCTTGAGGACATTGCATTCTTCATTCAACGAGATTCTAGCGGCGGGGCTCCTAGAAAAAGAGTATAGGTCGGCAGTGAAAAAGACTGCGAGGTGCCGATATCGAATTCGCAGTAAGGCTGGCCTAATTAATGCGGTTGTCGGTGGAAGTGAGCGTCGATGGCGTGAGTATGCTTCTGCTGTTTATGCTGATGAAGTGCTAAAAAGGCATGAGAAGCTGGTGTTACTTGCTTTGGTGTTGAGAGGTGATGATAGCGGGTTTGTTGAGGCTGTGGGACTGTCCGAGCTGGGGCGCTCTTGTGGTATGACTAAAGACCGAGTGCAGCGATATGTGAAATCATTGGTGAGCAAATCTTATCTTTACCAAGCTAACTTCGGAGCAACGGGAGGTTCGCTCTTGGGGGTAATGAAAGGCAGCTACTATATCAACTTAAGGGCTTTGGGTGTTAATGGCAAACATCAGATTTTGCGTTCGTGGCAGAACCTGTTTCTAAGTTCTGGTTTTCGAGATTTAAAGTTATACCTTAAACAGGTTCTCGAAAATAAGGCGATGCCTAAGCGAGATAATGTGCTCCAATTACCATTGAAGTCATTTATACCTAGTGAATACTTATCCCAAAATTATTCATTTTCTGATGCTCGCTTTTCTACATCTCAATCAGTGGGTGATCTGGCGAAAAGAATCTATTCGAGCATTTCATCAGCGCAAGTACTTACTATCTTGCAGCGCAACTTAGAAAGAAGTGTCAGTCGTGTATTGAGCGATTACCCAAGCAACTTAGCGTCATGGGAGTTTGAACATGCTGAACTTCAAGATATCGCATCTGATTGGAAAGAGCGTGTGGTCCCACGAGCAAAACTGACGAAACGAAAAGAACTCTTGGAACGCCAAGCTGCCGCAAGTGAAAACTTGTCAGATGAGATAGAGGAGTTCAATCTGGATTGCGAAGCCATTGAAGTATTGAGTCTATGGGCAGCTTGTTTGGCCGTCTATCAAGCAAAGTGTGTTCATATTTTGTGTTCTCGCTTTATCGAAGAGTCGAAGGGGCTTTGTCTAATAGGTTCAGGTATGGCGGGTGAACTTCGTTCTTTTCGGTTGCTAAAACATACTTCGGATGAGGTCCCAGATTCAGTGGCTGATCTAGAATTAAAACTCTCTGAGGGGAGAGCGTTAGATAGTCAATTTGAATGTTGTTCACGAGCTTTAGGGCAAATAGAACGCTTGAGACCACCAGCGTTACTAACTAGAACTAAGAGCGATATAGAGAACACGTGATGCATTGTATCTATTTATCTTCTGCATGAATGGGGGCAAAAGATTTGGAAAATCATGATATTCACTCACATTGATTCAAATGAATTTTTCATATTGAATGCAATATTGAGTTGAAGGCTACCTCATCTGGAAATGAGTTGTTGTCGCAGGGCAATGCCGAAAATCGGCTTTAACCAGCGTCCGGAATTTGTTGACCACATTTCGCTTCGTATTGAAGCAAAAAAAAGGAGCGTTACCCTCCCTTTCAATAATTGACAAGCTACAAGCCTAAGGCTTTCGCTGTCTGTTTGTATTCTTGCTCGATTTGAGACTTCACTAGCTCTCGCCTTGCCTCAAGAGGTGCTCTATCAGAGATGTTCTGAGCGCGTGATTCCACTTGTTTTAGTTGGTTCTCTTTCCATTGGTTGAGGGATTGTTGAATCTGCTGTGGCGTAAGAGTGGCTTTAATTGATTCGATACTGAGCGCATCAATAGCGCTGGCAGCACTCACGTTCATTGAGATGGTTAAAGTAGCTAGTGTGATGATTTTAGTAATGATTGATTTCATGATAATTCTCCAATTGAGATGTATGTATTAGTTAGGTAAAACTCAACGAAGTGACGACAGGTGAGATAAACGCAAATAGCCTAGATATGGGGTTTTTCTTGTATAATATGCGTTTCAGATAAGGTGGTTTCGACATGACCGTACTAAGGGGGCGGCCGACCCCCTTAACATTGTTCGCCTTAGCTAGAGACGTTTAATGGCGCAGCCAATCGTAAAGTACAGTTCTGCCTTGCACACTAACCTAATGGAGTTGAAGTAAGGTTAGTGCCCCATGCTTTACACTGATTGCGCTATGGCACAATGGAACATGAAAGGGAGTAAGTGCCCTATGGATTCCATTGAATTTGTGAAACAGAGGTAAGGTATCACTGCGTGCGTCATTATCTGTCTGATGCAATCAATTGAGTGACATTGTCTAGTTGTCGTATTGAGCGCTTAGACTCTGATTTGAGTTGATACTGCTGTAATTGAAAGTCTGACGGGTAATCAAAATGGAAGGTCAGCACTTTAAGCTTAGCAATACAGGTTAAAGGAAGGTCGTCGTAATCGTTGAGTGTGCTTTGGTAGACAAGATAAAGTTCACTAGCGGTCGTCGTGATACCAACAGGTGATACTTGCTCTATCTGCTTACCGGATTTAAGGGTAAGCGTGATTTGTTTTTGATGAACCAGTGCCACTGAAATGGGCTCGAAGAACTCCCCTAGCGTTGTTGGTGTGTTTAGTTCATCAATCGCTGCATGTGTTTTGTTTGTGTCTCCTCGTGGTGGTTTCATTCCTGTATAGGAGCGTGGCTGAGCTCGTAACAGACTGAATGCAAAATCAATGGCGTACTCTAAGGATGGTGGGAGTTGCTGGCTAATGGTTGCTTTAGCGAGCTGTAGCAGGATAAGCTCTCTCGCGCCTAAGGTTGGTTGGCTGTACATTCCGCGACTGTAACCAAAAGGTTTACTTCGAGTGTCTTTATCGACATCAAAATAATCAACAATAACATCGAGATTACGCTGTACGCTTCTGATGCCGCGATACATCCCTGCATCGGCTAACTCAGCTTGAAGCTGCTTAGCCGTCACCTTTCGCCCCTGTGGTATACGTCGATACAACTCAAACACCAGTGATAATTGCTCTGTGGTACTGGCTTTATCCCTTGTTGTCATGGTTAGGTCGCTGCTGGTGGTTACTTGATAGAGTGGCAATCATCCTAACGATGGGTGCGTCACTATCTGACCGATGGCGTCTTTAACTTATCGATATTTTAATCTCGTCATAGGCTCCCATTTGCAAGTAAGCGAGAAAGTTACTTTCCCAGAGAGAGTAGAACTCCACAATGGATTTATCGTGACAGCTTTGCCATCCCATAGGGGCAATAAACGCTTGCCCGTTAGTGATATCAAAATCCACATTACGCTCTAGCTCTGGGTAAATGTTGCCCATGTAAGCAAAGTCAGTGAGGTACTGGTACTGGATTTGATACTGGCTCTCCTGTTCTTTCAGCAACATGATTTCTACTGGGTGGTATCCACCAGCGTCAGCACTGTAAGTGGCATCTCGAAAGTTAATGGTGAGGCTTTCACATTCCCTCTTGGTTGGGCTTTGTTTCCAGAAGGTCTCTATCTTGCTTTTCAACACGCTTTTGAGTTTTTGAGGTACGGGTGAGTATGGCGCTGTGATGGTTAGTGTTTGTGGTTTCATGGTCTTTCCCTTTCAATAGTTATCTATTCGGTTGGATGATATGTATCTGAGATTGGTTTGAATCGAATGTGCTTGGGATGGTTGAAGTAAGAAAGAAGCAACTACTGGAATCGACTGACGATAGTGAGTGTCTGTGTATCGAACTGTGATGCCTTTAGGTGATGGGTGAACACCTTGAGCCAGCTAATGAAGAGCGAATGCACCTCAGGCCTGTTGAGCTCGCATCGTTGGATATCTGGTTGATAGAACCATTGGTGTTTGAAGTTAAAATATAGAAATACTTCAACGCTCTCAGCTTCTGGTGTCGGGTAATCAAAAGAAGCGATGAATCGCACCTCCCAAGGTTCATTAGGATTAGCTCGTTCAAGCTGTACCTCTATGGGTTGTATCCCGCTTCGGTTGCTGTAGAAGCTTGCGACCTTAAGGTTAAGCGCAAGGCGTTTTGTTTCTGTGGGAATGTCGTATTGCTCAATTAAGAGCTCGATAAGCTGGTGGAATAGGTCGAGTTTGAAATTACGTTTGATAACTCGATTCATAGCCAACCTCTCTCAGCAAAAGACACACAATCACTGCCCACCACAATGTGGTCAAGCACCCGCACATCAACGAGTGTTAAAGCATCCTTTAAACGCTCTGTAATGCGCCTATCAGCTTGTGATGGGGTTGCATCACCCGATGGGTGGTTATGAGCAAAAATCACCGCAGAGGCGTTTCTCTCAAGCACCAGCTTCACCACTTCTCGTGGATACACTGAAGCGCTGTCAATCGTGCCAAAGAACAACTCATTGAATTCAATCAATTGATGCTGGTTATTAAGCAACATCACCCCAAAGACTTCTCTCTCATATTCTCCTAGCTTGCAGCGTAAAAAGGCTTTCGTGTCATTTGGACGAGTAAAAGCATCCCCACTCACTAAGCGGCTCTCTAGTATCTCGACGGCTTTCTCTAATATCTGGTGCTCTGTGACGGGAGCGCTGAAGGTATATAGCGTTTCCATATCTTCTCCTTGTATCAATAAACGGAATACTCAAGGGGATGATATGGATGTGAAAAACTTTTCAATCGAATTTGAACGAGACCACCTGAGACCCGTTGAGATAAAAAATACCCAGCAACGTCTTTGTTTGAGTGAAACCAACAAAGGCAATGATCATGAATTCAAACCATTCGAACACCGAACACCCCAATCGCTTGATGAGACTAAAAGAAGTGATTCATACCAGCGGCCTTTCAAGGGCATCAATTTACAGCTTTATGGAACAAGGTGCTTTTCCTCAGTCCGTTTCATTAGGCGCGAGAGCCATTGGCTGGCGCTCTCAAGACATCCAAAACTGGATACAAGAGAAGATACAAGAGCGAGACGAAAGACTGGTAATACAAGCAGTGGAAAAAGCAAAACAGGAGAAACGCTATGGAAGATAAAATGATGAACAATGAGGCAGCAGATTTGAAGCGATTAAAGGATGGGTTTTATCGTGATTATCAAGTCGATATTGACCATGGCAATCTTTCTTTGGCTGCGCTTGAGATTTTATCTCGTGCATATCAAAACGCCTTGATGCGCTTTAGCCACTCTTATGTCTTTCGATTCCGGTTACGAATACCCAAAAAACAAAACCAGCAAGAGAAAACGCTAATCAACCAATGGTTCTACCGTCTGTGCCACTACCGAAAGGGTGACAACCTTAACGTGATATGGAAAAGGGAGGTGAGCCAAACGGGTTGTATAAGTTACCGTATGACTCTTTTCCTTGATGCTTCAAGCTACCCTCCATTTGTCAATGAATTCAAGCTTAGAAAGCGACTGACAAAAGACATCAAAAACTCGTGGAGAAATACAACCAATGTTGATAAACGTAATATCAATGCCGTTTGTCTCTTTCTGAATCAACCACTCGTTGAGTTGAACAAAGAGCATGATGATTACCGTTACCAGCGTGGGTTGCTTTTCTATGTATTGAGTAGGCAGGCCAGAGTCAACACAACGACTCATGATGAGAAAAACACATTAGGTTCGTTTATCAGTAAATCTAAAAAGGCCAATAAGAAAGCCGATTACGCTAATACTAAGGAGAGTTGTGATGGACAATAAGCTCTTTTTCTCCAGCGCTCGAACGGGAAACCCCAAGCGTGATAAATGGCAAACACCCCCCGCTGTATTTGAGAAGCTCAATGAAGAGTTTCACTTTACGCTTGATGCAACGGCTGAGCCTGAAACAGCACTGTGTGACCATTACTTCACGATGGATGATGATGCGCTTACTCAAGACTGGAGCAATCAAACGGTTTACTGCAATCCACCTTATTCCCAACTCAAAGACTTTGCCAAGAAAGCACAAGAGGAAGCGAATAAAGGGGCAACAGTCGTCATGTTGGTTCCTGCTAGAACGGACACAAAAGCTTTCCATGACCATTTAAGCCATGGAGAGGTGCGTCTGATTAAGGGGCGACTCAAGTTCTTGCAGGATGGGGAGGAGCAGGATGCAGCACCGTTCCCAAGTATGGTGTGTGTCATAGGAAAAGAGGTGGAGCAAAAAAGAGGAACCACCACTCAAGACAAGCTTAAGCTAGACCCCGAGTAAGTCATTTTTTACATATCGCCTTTATTTCATGAGAGATAACAACACGAGGAAATTCTCATGAGATTAATCCGCTTAAAAGAAGTGATGGAAAGGGTTCGGTTGAGTAAATCGAGCATCTATAAAATGATGGCTAATGGGGAGTTTCCACACAACGTATCACTCGGTGAGCGAGCCTCTGCATGGGTAGAGCACGAACTGGATGAATGGATTGATAATCGAACGTAGAAATGGCATGAGCCAGTAGTGAAAGCTGCTGGCTTTATGCCCATATCGCTCCAAACCATCATGTTTCAGGAAAGAAACCCAGTTAGAACGTAAACGGAGTGGTTGCGCATTATTCCATGTGGAATGTACACCTTGCTAGCTCGTCGAGTATTAGAGTTGCTTTCCATGTTGATGCAAAGGCTGCATCATCTTCTGAAAATAAAAAATACACATTTATCCCTATTGTATAGAGAGCTTCTGTTTCGACAAGGGGTTCTACCTAACAGGCATGACTGAAGCGATTCGGTTGTGTCTGTTAGATTAAGAGAGCAGAGAATACTGGGTGGGATTTATAATGCATAGAGGAGCATGACCATGCGACATCATTATAAATATCTTTTTTTATCTCTTTTATCTATCAAATTTATTCTAATCAATTAAGAGTCCTAAAGACTCTTATGTTTATCAATATCAATCAATTACAAATCCATTCCAGACAAAAAATACTCCACCACCTCTTCTATTGAGACAAAGCATCCATTTCAATTTTAAGAGGAAATACACCATGATTTTTTCAACTGAGTTCTACGATAAAGAACCAACACATTACAGTGCTACTGAATACAAAGGATTACCAATTGACGCAGCGTCAGTGCCACATTTTTCTCGTTCACTCTCATTGATTCATAACCTTTACTCCAAATGGTGTGTCAATGATGTGCCGTTTTCAATAGTTAGCTTTAACTTAATGGTAAAACCTCAGTTTGCTAAACAAGCATTAGAATGCCTATTTATAAAAGTACAAGATGTGTATGCACAACATTGCCGCCACAAAGACAAAGCAATAGCGATGATATGCAGTAGTGATGATGATGAGCATAAGGGGTACTTTTTGGTTAAAAGTGATGTCTTTGAGTATCATGAAAACCCCGAGAGCGGTGATATGTTTGCTCGTGGAACGTTGGTCGAGTTACTTGATGAATGTATGACTCAAGTAACAAGGTCATTCCAAGGCTCCGTTGGGGGAATGTTTGGTGGTTTAGCTCGAGATGAATATGACATTGAATATAATGAAACACTGTCGGAAAAGTTCCATGATGATGACAGAGCAATGCTATTTCAAAACCTAAGCTACCTTGCATCAGTTAGAGATGTTGAGCTTCCTGAGACTTACTTATTTCAGGTGCGTTATGGGTATAATCCTGTATCAAGTGGTAAATGACCGAACTCGGCTCATAAGTGCGTTCTCAGCTACCAAGAACAAATATACGGCGCCGTTTCGAGTTCGTTACAGATTTACGCTAATAGCTCGCAGGAAGGCGTTTGATTGGCGACGCGCGCTGGTCGGTAAAGAGATGGGCCAAAAATTAAGAATTACAGTGCCCTTCGTATTGCAGGGCCTAGCCTGGATATCCAGACTAGGCCCTATTTATGCAATTTAAGGGTTTTTCTTAATAATATATCTTTCAAAGCGCGAGGAAACGAATTTCTCCATACATGCTGTTATAGCTCTGACCACCAAAGATTCTCTTGTGGGTCAAAGACATCAGGCCAACCCACAACGGAGGTGATGTTTTGGTCTGAGTCAATCTCAACTTCAAAAATTATGTGTGGCTCTATTCCCGTAACCGAGGATTGAAGCATGAAATCACAAATGAATGCATTCGGTTTGCCGCTTTGTGAGTCTGCGATGATTGGCTGTTGAATCATTTGAGCGATAGCACTTGCCTTAGGTATGTGGGTATCAAATTGATTCTTGGTAAATTCCGCATTCGTTTCGAATACGGTCTCGCAGATCTGGTTCTTGGCTAACTCGCGAAGCTTGGAACTGCGTTGTGAGTCAATGCTGGTGGTTTTCTTTGGTTGGGATTGCAGGCCATTAATCATGTTTTCTGTTCCAACAATGTCACCCTCAGGATTAAGCTTTACAATGGTCAATACGTTGATGCCTTTTGTATCAAAGTTGGCGTCGAGTTTGTATAGGCAGGCGATAGCAGCGCCGTTGTAGGCGCGCTCTGCTTTGATTCCTTCTTCATTGATGCCATCGACTTGAACCTTTCCTGGTTTACCTGATTCGAACAACCTTAGCTGTAACTGGTTGTTGATATCATCTTCAGCCTCATCCAGAACATCCTCACAGATGCCGACAAATTGATTCTTAAGCATTGCTTCTTCGGAGGTATTGCCTGTAACAAGAGCCCATCCACCGATAACGACAGAAAGAGCCAGCCAGCCCAATATTAACTTTTTGATTAAACTCATGTGATTTCCTTACTTACTAGTTTGATTTTTTGCCGCCAAATAAAATGAAGGCTACGATGACAAGCCAAAATGGGAGGTTTTTTGAACCGAGTAAAACAGACAGTCCGATGCCGATTGCGATGAGTGCTTTCATGGTGTTGTCCTTGACGTCGGACAATTCAGTGAGCCGCTGTTTAGTTGGCTGGAAGGCTTGATAATGCTAGCCAGTAACGGTTTGGTTAAAGTCATTTAGATATCCTTTTCTTGTTTTTAGTTTGAAACCCTACAGCGTTGTAGGGCGGTTGTTATGTTCAATTTAGCTCTGTGGCTCAGTTGGTATTGTGGGTATCTGTTTGACGTAAGCCTTTATTGAAAATTCTTTAGGTCTTTTGAAATCGAACGTTGATAGGTGAGCGCTCGTGATGTTTGATACATCGGCATGTTTGACTTGATGGTTTTTGGGCTCGTGATAGATAACTGACAGTCCTTGCCCAATTATCACTAAGCCAAGAGGTTCGATGGTGTGTTGGCCATCAGGAAGTTCAACCTTGAGTTGATTAGTGTCAACCATCGCCTTGCATATCAATTCAAAGGCTGAGCTGAAAATTGGGGTATAGCTGATGCTTGGAATCAAAGACTCGTTTACGTAGACCAGATCTTGTAATGAAACGGTATCGTGCTTTTGGGATTTCTGCTGTAGGACGTCACTGAAGAGAGAGTGAAGGATTGCCCGATACTCGACTGGAAAAGTGTTAGTTAACCACTGCTCCGCGAATGCCAGAAGGATGGTTTCTCTAGCGCCGAAACTATTTAGCATTGAAGCTTCACGGCGATACCCATAAGGGCGGTCGCGAGTGTCTTTGGCTACGTTGAGGTGTTGTACAAGAATGTCGAGATTTCTTTGGATGGTTCTAATGTCTCGTTCGACGCCGATAGAGGAAAGCTGTTGTTGTAACTCCTGTGCGGTTATTGAGTGAGTTTGTGGTATGCGGTTGTATAGCTCAAAAAGAAGCGATACATGGTCTCTTAAGTTGGGTTTAGTCGCCATAACTAACTGCTGTAGGTTAAGGCAAAGCAATGCTATTCAGTTGGAGTGATTGAACTAACTTGCCGTGCTATCAGTAAATAATTTCAGATGCTACGGATTGGGTGGGCATTACTTGCCGGGTGGATTTTATGGCTTGCTTTATTTGCTATCAGTCACAGTTGGCGTAATTGAAAGATAAGGTTCAAAGTGCAAGAGGCTGAACTGGTTGGTAGTAAATGATTTCAGCCTATTCACCTTGGTAATGTATGTTTGTCTTTTTTTTGGATTGACTTAATTGGCGATTTAAAGGCCTAACCTACACACTAGAGGACAACGGCGAACAAATAGGTTCGATTCATCCTTATGTTATGTGTAAGAGCATTGAGTTCTGATTATTGGACAGGCAAACAAAAATAGCCCTAAGCGAGCAATGCTTAGGGCTTATTCTTTACTGCTTGATGTAGAGGGTTTGTTTGGCGCGAGTCACTGCGGTATACATCCACCTTAAGGACTGTTCGTTGTGGGTATTGGCTCGGTTGTTATCGACAAACACATGGGGCCACTCACTTCCTTGTGCTTTGTGGCAAGTTATCGCATAACCATATTTGAGTTTAAGGCAGTTGTAATATTCATCTGTGGCCTTTGCTTCGAGAAATTCAAGCTCCTTAGGCTCAGGGGTTGCTTTGTATCGCTGTTTGAAATCGAGAAGCAGAGCCTTACGCTCTTTCGTTGTGAGCGTGCCGCTAGGGCTTTCCAGTAAGTTTTTTAGCACTTTCTTTTTAACGTCAAACGGCTCGTTATTGCCTTTCAGGAATCTAACGGTGACTTCAATGAATTCCAAAGTGACAACTCCGGGTTCAAAGTCATCACACTCGCGCGGTGGAATGTCGATTATGTGCTTTTCAATCTCCGAATCAATCTGGGTAACCCAGCCTATTTCACCATTGGAGATGAAGTAGTCATCGCTATCGAGATTCTCTACGCACATAACTTGCTCGCCAATGTGTAGCGCTCGGTGTGATTTAAACATCCTCTCTCGTATCTTACGGCTGTAGTCTCTGACTTGTCGGTTGGTGTTGGTAATGATGACACTGTCTTTACAGCCTTCAAGTTTATGGTCACAAGAGGCGAAATACTGTTCGAGGAAGGCTTCCTTTTTAAGTTTATGGACATCTTTTCCATTGGGCGACAATTGAACAGGGTGGGGTGTGTCTCTTTCCAGTGCTTTGCGTATCTCCATCGCAATGTTCACAATGCCGCTGTCGGCTTTCTGTCTGACAATATCGGTGAGTTCGATTTCTGTGCAGCTTAAGTCGTAAAAACTTTCTAGACCGTCTAAGTTTAGGGCGGGGGAGCCGACGCATCGCACCGGAGGTAACTGAGCGTTATCCCCGATGAAAATGATTTTACGTTGTGGCCAGTCGTCTAAATTGATGTATTTCAGTAAATCCTGGAGAAGATACCCCGAACCAAACTTCCCAATTTCAGATTGACTGAATTGGTCTGACAGCATGGAAGCTTCGTCAATTATATAGACCGCATTATGAGCATCTGGGTTGTCTGAAAGGCATGACTTAAGCGTTGCTATATCAATAGGGTCTGAATCTGACTTTAACTCTTTATCGATATCGAAGTATTTGTAGACCACTCGATGAACGGTCATGGCTTGTATTTGGGTTTTGTTCGAAATGACTTTGGCAGCTTTGCCTGTCGGGGCCATTATAGTAAATTTTCGCTCATTCGCTGTAAGGTATTGCGTTAAACCTTGCGTAATGAAGGTTTTCCCTGTCCCAGCAAAGCCTTTGAGTAAAAATGTCGAATGGCAATCATCGTTTAAAAATAAATCGAGTTCTAAAACGAGCTCTTCTTGGCTTGGTGTCAGCGTTGTGTTTTCAAAATAAGGTAAAAGACTCATGGTTCGTTTCCTGAAAGGTTCGTATCAGAAAATGAGATGGGTGTGTAAAAAATCTCTTGGGCACTGCTGGTACATTTACCTTAATGGCTTGAAGTCTAAAGCTCGTTAAATTTAATAAGGAAGCAATATGCGTTTTATTCGGATGAAGCAGGTGATGGAGATGACGAGTTTGAGTCGCTCTTCTATCAATCGATATATCAAGGAAGAGCGTTTCCCAAGGTGTGTTCCGTTGGGCTGTCGAGTTGCGGTTTGGCTTGAAAGCGAAGTCCAAGATTGGATGCGTGATGTACTCGGGCGGCGTGATGAAAATGCTCTCTATGGTTACGATATTGATTGAGGTGGTTCATGGGAGAAAACAAAGATGAGTGGCTCAATGTTCGTGAGGTGATGGGGCTTGTGGGTTTAGGGCGAACCAGTATCTACGCCCTTATGGAGCAAGGTAAATTTCCAGGTTCAATTCGAGTCGGAGCCAAATCGGTAGTATGGCGTTTGTATGAGATTGAACTCTGGATGAACCAAAAAATTTGTGAACGAACACGTTAAAAAACTAAGGCTTGGAAAACCCAAGCCTTAGTTTTGCCGATTAGAAGCATTCAACCTTTATCTCATCAAAGCTCCCCATTTCTAGATAAGCAAGGAAGTTTCCTTCCCAGAGCTTATACATCGCACGAACATCGCGACTATCAAGGCATTGCCAGCCTGAATAACGAGCAAAGAACGCATTGTTACCGATATCAAAATCTAAGTCGCGAGCAAGCTCGGGGTAGGGACCTCCGGAGAAACTGAAGTCTGTCATGTAAAGAAGATGGCAATGATTACCGTAAACTTTAGTAAAGCAAATTTCAACAGGATGAAATCCGCCGGAATCAGCGCAGTAACTGCTGTCCCTAAAGTTGATAGTGACCGTTCTCGCCTCAGATATGTCTTTGTTTGAGACTGCTGTGTTGAGCGCCGCGAGAAACTTAGCTGAAACTCTTAGAGTAGTACTAGCAAAGGTCAGCTGGGTCTGTGTGCTTGTTTTTACAGGCATAAGGGCTCCTTACCGCCGTTTGGATGCGGTAATTTGTTGAGAAAGTGAGGGTTAAGGTAAAAGCGTTTTAAGAACGGTAAGAGTGAGTTGGTTGAAGCCTTTGTTATTCAATAGCTTCACAAAGGCTTTGTCCCAAGACTGAAAGAGCTCAATGACTTGTGGTTGATCGAGTTCGCAGCGTTCAATGTCTGGTTGATAAAACCAGCCATGACGAAAGTTGAAGTAGAGCTGAACCTCCATTTGTGTGCTCTGTTTATCTGGGTAGGCAAAGCTCGCCATGACCGCGATGTGCCAAGGGCTCTCACTGGTCTCTCTCGCGAGATGAACCTCGATAGGGTGAGGCCCATTACCGGTTTGATAGTATTGAGTATCGCGAAAGTTGAGGGCAACACGCTTTGCTTCTTTGGGAATTGCACACAATTCAAGTGAAGCGCAAAGTCTTACTTTAAGCTCGTTCGATAATGGCAATATGTCGTTATGCAGAATTGGTAAGCTCATATTAGCCCCCTTTCTGCAAATGAAACGGGCGTTTCTCCAATCACAAAATGGTCAAGCACTCTAACATCGATTAAAGCTAATGCGTCACTCAACCGTGAAGTGATGCGTCTATCTGCTTGTGAGGGCTCAGCCTCTCCTGATGGATGGTTGTGAGCAAAAATCACTGCAGCGGCGTTTCTCTCTAACGCAAGCTTAACGACTTCTCTTGGATAAACCGTAGCCGCATCAATCGTTCCATAGAACAGCTCGTTGTATTCAATTAATCGATGTTGGTTGTCTAGCAAAAGCACGGCGAAAACTTCACGTTCATGTTGCCCCAGTTTGTAAGTCAAAAACTCTTTTGTGGCGTTAGGGCTTGTAAACACATCTCCTCTTAAATGTCGGTTAGCTATTATCTGCGCGGCCTGTTCTAGCACTTGGTGCTCCGGCAACGATTTGGTTTTTGGGTAGTTTGTGGATTGGTCATTCATTTCAATTCTCCTATCGAATCAATGCACTCGTTCACCTAGGTAATATGTGTTTGAGATTATTTTGAATCGAATAGAATTGAACCTCCTGGAATGGTTTCAGACATCCTGAGAAAAAATACATGACTCACTTCTTTTATGAATGAAAACAAGAGGTGAATACCATGAACACAAAAAGATTGATTCGATTGAACGAAGTTATCAACGTAACTTCATTATCACGCTCGGCGATTTATAGAATGATGGAGGCTGATGAGTTTCCTAAAAGCGTCAGTATTGGAAAGCGAGCTGTGGCATGGGAAGAAAGTGCGGTCTGCCAATGGATTGATACTGTTTTAGCTGGAGGCGCTCATGATTAATCAAGAACGAGTGGATTTCATCCTAGGGGAAACGGCGTTGCACCATCACAATGAGTTTGAAAAAGTGCAGGTGAACCAGGAGTGGGGGCCGTTAATCCAAGACTCGCTTACAGCATTAAAACGCCATTATGAGCAATTGGTCGCATCGCCAGATGCTGTAGTCGTTGGTTATCGGTTTACCATCCGCTTTAATGACCCGAGCTACGAGTTTACCAAAGCGCATTTAGCAAAGATTTGGTTCTCACAAGTAATGCATAGGTTAGGTGGGGTTGCCGATAATCAGACAGCATCGGGAGCCTTTTTTCGAGAGGCCATAAAAAATGATGATATTCGTTGTTTAATGAGATGGTACGTCCCTCCCTACAGCTAAACTTGAAATGGTTTAGTCTTAAAAGGAAAGTACCAAATGAATAACTCACACATTATCGGAATCGATTTAGGTAAGAACTCTTTTCATTTA
>NZ_JACJFF010000118.1:0-15302 GCF_014164465.1 Vibrio sp. SG41-7
GGAGTGTAGAGTCTACGTGGATGGGTGACACGCAGCCGGGGTCTAGTTTAAGCTCTTCGTAACTGGGATAATAGCAACCCGGAAGTGCTTTAAGATCTTCACATCTAGGATACTCGCGTCCCGCGTCTGCTTTTAAGCTCTTCGCATCTCGATTACTCGCATCCTGCATCTGCTTTTAAGCTCTTCGCATCTCGGTTACTCGAATCCCGTATCTGCTCTTTATCGAACTAACCAACTCTTTGGATTCTGAGCTTGGCTGTTTCTTCGAATTTCAAAGTACAGTGATGGGCGCGTTTGGCCGCCAGTGTCACCAGCAAGTGCAATCGCTTCGCCCGCTTTAACTTTGTCACCTTCTTTCTTTAAAAGTGCTTGGTTAAAGCCATAGAGCGTCATATCGCCTTTACCGTGGTCAAGCAATACTACTAAGCCATAACCACGCAGATATTCTGCAAAAACCACCGTGCCTGAGTAAACAGACTTAACCTGCTGACCGTACTTAGCTTTGATCACCATGCCTTTCCAGTTTATTTGACCCGTTTGGCGTGAGCCGTAGTTATGTAGAACTTTGTCTTTGATTGGCCAAGGCAGTTTGCCTTTACGTTTGGCTAAACCATCCATAGGGATTGCATTACGTCTCTCGCGAGCAGCTTTTTCCGCTTTCGCTATTTCAGCTTTTAGGCGAGTTTCATTGCGCTGAAGCTCCGCCAAGTAACTCTTATCACCCGAGATGTTTTTCTTGATGCTGCCAACCGTTTTCTTACGCTGCGTTTGAGTCTTAGATAGCTTGTCGCGCTTGGTGGTTTGTTGTTTTAACAGTGTTGCGATTTGTTTTTGTTCAAGTTGGCGTTGCTTATGGCTTTCTTCTAACTCAAGTTGAGTTTGTTCAATCGTTTTGATTGTTGCAGAGCGAGCTTTGGCAAGGTGTTGGTAGTAGTGACTGATGCGATCTTCTTCCACACCAGTGTTGAGGATGTGAGAAGACGCTTTAGCTCGACTTGTCATGTAGTAAGTTTGAATCAGTTGTTCTAACTTGTCGGTATGGATTTTTTTCTGAGCCGTAAGCGCTTTAATCTTGGTGTCTAAGTTAGCAATATTTGCATTAGCCGTATTGAGCTGCTTTTTACTGTCTAGAATCGCTTTTTCAAGCGAAGCGATGGATAGCTCTTGTTTCTTGAGGTTTGCTTGCAAGCTGTCGAGTTTTTTCTGCTGTGAGGAAAGATTTTTTTGTTGGCGAGATATTTCACTCGATACGCCTTTCAGTTCCCCCTGAGAGGCGGCAAATGACGATGTAGATAACAGAGCAACACAAAGGCTGGCAGATATCAGAAGAGTCCGGCTAATGGCTCGAATTTGTTTCATCATTATCGTCATTTAGTTGTATTCATCTGCTCTTAATTTTTCGAATTTCGCATCTGCTTTTAAGCTTTTAGCATCTCGGTTACTCGAATTCCGAATCTGCTTTTAAGCTCTTCGTATCTCTGTTACTCGAATCACGCATCTGCTTTTAAGCTCTTCGCATCTCGGTTACTCGAATCACGCATCTGCTTTTAAGCTCTTCGCATCTCGGTTACTCGAATCACGCATCTGCTTTTAAGCTCTCGCATCTCGGTTACTCGAATCACGCATCTGCTTTTCAGCTCTTCGCATCTCGGTTACTCGCATCCCGAATCTGCTTTTAAGCTCTTCGTATCTCGGTTACTCGCATCCCGAATCTGCTCTTAAATCCCATCACCATGGATGAAGTTCTGTGAGCGACCGTTGAACCCTTGGTCCATATCTAAAGATGGCTTGTCGGTTTTCGGTTTTCCGACAATTTTTGCAGGAACCCCAGCGACTGTCGTATGAGGTGGAACTGCCTGAAGGACCACAGAGCAAGAACCAATTTTAGCGCCTTCACCCACCTCAATGTTGCCGAGAATTTTAGCGCCGGCACCAATCATTACGCCTTCGCGGATTTTAGGGTGACGATCGCCACCTTCTTTACCTGTACCACCAAGGGTCACGTCTTGAAGAATCGATACATCATTTTCAACGACGGCTGTTTCACCAATCACAATGCCTGTCGCGTGGTCGAGCATGATCGCTTTACCGATACGAGCTGCTGGGTGAATATCCACTTGGCAAGCAACCGAAATTTGGTTTTGTAAGTAAGTGGCAAGTGCGATACGGCCTTGCTTCCACAACCAGTTAGCCACTCGGTAGCCTTGCAGAGCGTGATAGCCTTTCAGATAAAGCAGAGGCATCGAGTACATCTCGACCGCAGGATCTCGATTTACTGTCGCGCAAATATCACAAGCTGCCGCATCAATAATCGATTGGTCCTGTTTAAATGCTTGTTCAACCACTTCACGCACCGCCATTGCAGGCATTGAAGCTGTTTTTAGCTTGTTTGCTAGGATGTAGCTAAGGGCTGCGCCTAAACTTTCATGGTTGATGATCGTGGCATGATAAAAACTCGCAAGCATAGGCTCTTGCTCCGACTGCTGTCGAGCTTCCTTCACAATGCATTGCCAAACTTTTTGTTGTTCACAGTGTTTCATTTTACCATCCATTATTTTTAAGGGGCAGATGCTAGATTCGAAGAGCGATAAGATCAGATGCGAGTAACCGAGATTCGAGATACGAAGAACTACGTGATTCCAGACACTTCGTTCCTCAGTTCTGGAATGACGGAATTAAAATTCACGTCATCTTTAAGAGTGAGGAACGAGATGTAAAGAACAGATTAGAGTAGCGAGATGCGGATAACGAAAAGAAGCCTTCTTTAAGCGCTCAATCTGCTTTTACTCTTTTCGCATCTCGTTTACTCGAATCTCGTATCTGCTTTTACTCTCTTCGCATCTCGATTACCCGAATCTCGTATCCGCTTTTACTCTTTTCGCATCTCGATTACTCGAATCTCGTATCTGCTTTTACTCTCTTCGTATCTCGATTACTCGAATCTCGTATCTGCTCTTACTATCTTTCTGACTTCTTGTCTCGTGCAAGTAGATCTTGTGCTGCTAAGTGTGCATCTTTCCCTTGATACAACACTTGATAAATTTGTTCAACAATTGGCATCTCAACGCCCATGCGTTCTGATAATAACCAAACTTCTTTGGTGTTGCGATAACCTTCAACGACTTGGCCAATTTCTTCTTGTGCGGTATCGACATCTTTGCCTGCGCCAAGTGCCAAACCAAAGCGACGGTTACGTGATTGGTTATCAGTACAGGTGAGTACTAAGTCACCCAACCCTGCCATGCCCATGAATGTTTCTGGTTGAGCGCCAAGAGCTGCACCTAAGCGGCTCATTTCAGCCAAGCCGCGAGTGATGAGTGCGGTACGTGCATTAGCACCAAAGCCAATACCATCCGACATGCCTGCGCCAATAGCGATGACATTTTTAACCGCACCGCCAAGTTGCATGCCAATGAAATCTGAGTTTGCGTATACGCGGAATGTTTTGCCGCAGTGGATTTTTTCTTGAAGCTCTTCTAGGAAAACTTCATCAGGTGAAGCGACAGAGATAGCCGTTGGCATGCCCATCGCTAACTCTTTGGCGAATGTAGGACCTGATAGAACCGCTAACGAGTAACCATCACCCAGCACATCGTGCGCGACATCTTTAAGCAGGCGGCCTGTTTCTGGCTCTAAGCCTTTGGTCGCCCAGCAGATGCGAGAGTCTGAGGCTAAGTAAGGTTTAACGCTGTTAAGCACAACGCCAAATACGTGGCTTGGGACGACAAGCAAAAGGTCTCGGCTTGAAGTCACGGCTTTTTCTAAGTCAGATTCAATGATCAGGCTTTCTGGGAATTCTATATTGGGTAGAAACTCATTGTTCGCACGCTCTGATTCAAGGCGATTCATATGAACAGGATCATGCCCCCAAAGAACAACATTGGCACCGTTACGCGCTAGAGATATCGCTAAAGATGTCCCATAAGAACCTGCGCCAATCACTGTCATAGCGATGTCTTTACCGTAAGCGCTGTCTTTACCGTAAGCGGCTTTCGCGTGAGTCGGGCGAGTTGTTTCTGTCATGCTTCCACCTAAAAATAATGAGGGAAATCGAAGAGTTCTTGAGATGTTTTCTAAATTATGAAGAAAAAGCTCTCTATCAAAATACAGTGTAAATAAAAAATGCACATCGCAGAAGCTGCGATGTGCATTTAAAAGCTAAGCTTCTTATAACATAAGCTATTTAAGCGTTCGTTAGAGTTAAGTTCTACGGTGAGACTTAAGCCTGTTCGCCTTCAGCTTGTTGCGCTTGGTTCTGTAGGTAGTTCATGAACAAAGCATCAAAGTTTACTGGAGCTAGGTTCAGTTGTGGGAACGTACCTTTAACCACTAGGCTAGAAATCGTTTCACGAGCGTATGGGAACAGGATGTTCGGGCAGAATGCACCTAGGCAATGAGCCAGTTGGCCAGCTTCCATTTCGCTAGCAGAGAAGATACCGCCTTGTTGAACTTCACAAAGGAATGCAGTGTCTTCTGCGTTCTTAACTGTCACAGTTAGGCGTAGGATAACTTCGTATACACCTTGGCCAAGTTCACGGCTTTGAGTGTCTAGGTCCAGTTTTACATCTGGGTTCCACTCTTTTTGAAACATGTCTGGAGAGTTTGGCGCTTCGAAAGAGACGTCTTTTAGGAAGATACGTTGGATTGCGAAGTTTTGTTGTGCGTCTTGTTGTGCTGCTTCAGCCATTTTCTTGTCCTTAAAAATTTTAAATTAGACTCTGTTCATTGTATTTATCGAACAGAGCCTGAAAGTTAGTTTATCGGTCAGCCGCTTCTTGCCTTTAACCTATTTCTTACCTTTAACTACTTCTTGCCTTTAACTAAAGGAAGGTTAGCTTCGCTCCAAGCCACTAAGCCACTTTTCAGTACGCTTACGTTTTCGAAACCGGCTTTAACCATTAGGTTAGCGCTTTCTTGAGCAGTTTGACCTGTCTTGCATACTACGATGATTGGGTCTGCTTTGCGGCTTTCAAGGCTTCCAAAGCTATTTGCTTTGATGTCTGACGGTAAAATGTGAACTGCGTCAGTAATATGGCCTTTCTTGAACTCATCCTTAGTACGAATATCAACCACAATACCGTTTTCACGGTTAATCATGTGTGTGGTTTGCGCTGCCGTGATCTCTTTGTAGGCAGCATTTGATTTCTTGATAACGTTCGCAATGATGGCAACAACCAAGCCGATCCATACGATGGCTAAAATCATATTCTCTTGAACAAATGGAACTAACTCTTGCATATCTTGAACTCTTATTCGTTATTGGGCGAAAAACTATAGGTCAGGAGTATAGCGATAAAGGATAGGAGAATACAGAGGAAGCATAGGGTTGTGATGGCAGGGGATATATAAAATGATATCTGCCTACAATTTATGCATTTACTTGATTGTGGTTATTAACTATGATGTACAATCAGTTGTTTAAGCTGAGCAGCTGATTTAGGGTATAAAACTTCCCCTTTATACATAAACGTTTATATCAATGGAAATTACTATGAAAAAGATCGCTCTAGCAGCTGCACTAGCAGTTAGTTTCTCAGGCGCTGTATTTGCAGCTGAATCAACAACAGCGGCAGCAGCAAGTACAGGTACAAGTACTGGTACAGCAGCCGGCGCTTCTGCAGCGGCAGCGGGCACAGCAACAACTGCAGCTGTTGCGACAGCGGCTGTTGTAGTTGGTGCAACAGTTGTTGTTGCTTCTAATGACAGCGGTGCAACCACAACAACGACGACTAAGTGATTTTTTAGAGTCTGTTGAAAGCCATTTTATGTGAAAGCATAAAGTGGCTTTTTTATATTAAGTTTTCATATTGGACAGCAGCAACCAGATTGCTAGGAAGCAAAATTAGTCATGTTTAAACGCCTCATCGTCTCTCTTAGTCTTTTTCTCGCAGGGTGCTCTCAGCAGTTTCAAGACGTAAACTCTACTTTTTATGAAGCCTTTTTTGGAAGCTCCGATGTTGAGCTATCAAAGGAATACATTCAAAATTTACCGTATTCCAGCATTTACGCAGAAGTGAATGATCAAGGCAAAATCTTCATGGTTTTGGCGTACGTCGGGGAAAACCCTCGCACGGGGGCTGAACAGTTAAAGTGGATGTCTTATGACAAAGCGATGATCGTCACTGAAAATGGACGTATCGTCCAAACGCTATTGCTTCCTTACGAAAACCTTTCTGGTGTGGCATTCCAACCGTTAAGTTCGTTCTCTTCTGAAAACAGCTCGTCACCAGAGTCGGCTGTTGCGTTTGATATATCAGCAAACCCTGGCGCTCAAAAATGGCAAGCCGTTTATGACTGGCAACCCAACTATCGATTCGGCTATAAAGCCAATATCACCCGAACGTATGCAGGAAATGAAACGGTAGAAACACCGTTAGCGTCTATTGACACCAAGAAGTTTCAAGAAAAAATTCACTTCCCAATGTTAGAGCAAGACATCACCAACGAATATTGGGTCGATAGTAAAGGCAAAGTGGTCAAAACCATCCAGTATCTAGGGCCGGATATGACAAGGCTCGAGTTAACCATCCTTAAACATTATCAAAGCAATTAACGAACAGGGTAATGAACTAAAATGATGAAGTATATTGATCACGCATCAAGAATGGCGGGACGTCGGTCGCCATTGGTGAGAACTTTATTAACGGTGAGATCTCTGTTAATGATGAGAAACTTGTTAGCTTTGAGCGCGCTGTTCTCTCTGTGCACTGTTAGCTACGCTTCTGCGGCATCTAACGTTGTTACGCCTTCGGTTAAGACAACGGTTGAGCTTCCCCTTCAAGGTGTGACGCTTGAGTATAAAGCTAACGTTCGACTACTTCAGGTATTAGACGACGCTAACGCTAGCCTTAATGCGAATGCTAGCTCTAACGAAAATGCTAGCGGCAGTATTGGTTACTTCCCCCTTTCGGCTCAACTGTTTGATAAAACCAATACTGAAGCGGCTGCCGTTACTGAATTTAAAGAAGCTAACGAATCTATCGAAGCCAAAAAGCGCAATGTACTGAACAAGCTTGACGCTTTCTCGGTAGAAGAACCAGAAGCAAACTTAGTGCGCCAACAATTAGCCTCTTTCCAATACCTCAATCGAGTTTTTATTGAGTTAGACCGTAATGCCGTTATCTCTCAAGCAGATAAGAACCCACAGCTTGTTTCCCGCTCTAATCTAGAAAAAAGCCCGAATCTAGAAAAAACATCGGCAAATCAAGCTCAAACGCAAAGGTTTTCTCTGTACTTACCACAACGACCAACGTCCATTCAGTTGATGGGTGTAATGAAAGAGTCGGTAACAATGAATCTGATCGAGCATGGAACCTTGAATGATTATCTCGATGCATTACCGAACGGCTTTATTGGTGAATCCGCAGATAAAAGCGTGGCGTATGTTGTTCAGCCAGATGGCGTGGTACAAACCATTCAATATGCTTACTGGAACGAACAGCCGGTTTACCTAGCACCAGGCGCCATCGTATTTATGGCTTTCTACGCTTTGCCATCGGAATTCTCAACGTTGAACCAAGATATCGTCGATTTGCTACGTCATAAGGTTGGCCTGTAATGCTGGAACAGAAATCATTCCCTCTATCGGCAGTGTGCACGTCGGTTACTTGCGCCTTGTTAATGGCCAGTAGTGGCTTCTTATTTTCAGAAACAGCGAGTGCAGAGACAGCCATTGATTCCTCCTCGATTCGAGCAGAAAAATCATCATTCGACAACCCTGAATACCAAACATCGCAAATGGATTTTGGTGGCGTTGGCTTAATGCAGATGCCAACCGCACGTATGGCGCCAGAGGGCGAGTTTAACGTAAGCGCATCATTCAACAATGAATATCATTTTTACAATGTGAGTCTTCAAGTTATGCCATGGCTTGAGGCGACAATCCGTTATACACAGACACAAGATATGTATTATAGCGGTGGGGTGGATCAAGATTGCTCTCAAAACTCCTTCAGTGGTTGTACACCCCACACCGATAAAGGAATGGATTTTAAGGTGCGCTTAATTGAAGAAGGCTACTATTTGCCAGAGCTTTCTGTGGGGGTGCGCGACTTTGGTGGCACCGGTTTGTTTGATGGTGAGTTTGTCGCAGCAAGTAAACGCTTTGGCCCCGTTGATTTTACCCTGGGCATGGGGTGGGGGTATATGGGTACCAGCGGTAACGTGACCAACCCATTTTGTAAAGTCAGTGACAAATATTGTGAGCGAGAATCTGGCTTTAAAGACAACGGTGGCAGCGTTGAATTTGAACGTTGGTTTAAAGGTGAGGCCGCGATTTATGGCGGGGTTGAGTACCACACTCCTTATCAGCCGCTCACTTTGAAGCTGGAATACGACAGTAACGATTATTCTGAAGACTATCCCGTTAGAGGCGGAAGTGCTGATATGACGCAACACACGCCTTGGAATATTGGCGCGGTTTACCGTTTTACCGACTGGGGCGCAGCGAAGGTGAGTTACGAGCGAGGAGACACCTTAACGCTCGGCTTAGATCTATCCACCAACTTCAATGAAATGTACTCCATTTGGCGAGACACAGAAGCGGCAGAGCTAAGGCCGAGCGAGGTTGAGACGGTCGACAATATTGATATGGCGATACTTGCCGACAATCTAGAAACCATCGCAGGCTATGAACAAGCGCAAATATTGGTCGACGATAACAGCATTGTAGTAAAGGGCACTCAGGTTAAATACCGCGACAGAGATATCGCCGTTGAGCGCGGTGCGACCGTGATCGCGAATGCGGTACCGAGTTACATTGAGACCTATAAAATCATCGAAACCGATAAATCATTGGCTCTGACAGAGACAACGGTGGATGCACAAGCGTTCAAAGCGGCGGCGAACAACCGTTACCTTAACGCTCAAACTAGTGATGCTTCACATACTCACGAATTAGAACGCAAGAAATCCGTTATCTATCATGATGGACGCGAAAGGTTTGATGCTTCTATTTCACCGAACCTTGCTCAATCGTTTGGCTCGGCAGAGAATTTTTACCTTTATAGTTTAGGGGTTTACACTAACGCGTCAGTTTGGGCTACAAACAACATCGAATTGTCCGGTTCTCTCTACTTTAATTTAATTGATAACTACGACAAGTTTAATTACACCATTCCATCCGATGGCACCGATCAAACGGCAAGAGTAAGAACCCTATTTCGCTCTTATGTTGAAGACCCGGTTCGTTTAGATCGCTTACAACTGACTTGGTTTGAAGATTATGGCAGCGGTATCTACACCCAAGCTTACGGTGGTTACCTAGAGAGCATGTTTGCGGGCGTGGGTGGCGAAATTCTGTATCGACCATTTAACCAAAACTGGGCGATTGGCGCAGACATGACAGCAATAAGCCAGCGCGACCCTGAAAGCTGGTTTGCTACTTTTGATGACGAGACCCAAGTCAACCCAGACGATAGCAGCCGAACATATAAAGTAATCGATAAAGGCACAACTGGCTTCGTTACCGGCTACTACACACCGCAGTGGGGTTTCTTGAGCGATACCTTACTGAAAGTGGGCGTCGGTAAGTTCCTTGCGGGCGATATTGGTACTCGTATCGATTTCTCTAAGCAATTCAAGAGTGGTGTTATTGCTGGTGCGTTTGTTAGCTTAACCGACATGACAACCGAAGAGTACGGTGAAGGCAGTTATACAAAAGGCTTCTATGTTTCAGTTCCGTTTGACTTAGTCACGGTGAAACCAAACTCAGGCCGCGCAGGTTTCACTTGGTTACCAATCACTCGTGATGGCGGTCAAGTCTTGAATAAGCAATACAACTTGTTCGACCAAACCGATGCTCGCTCACCTTGGTTCCAAAGACCAAGTAGCGTTAAGTAGAGCGAAAAAAGATAGATACGGGTAACGAGTAAACGGGTATCGAAGATATAGAAAGCAGTAACGAGATTCGGGTAATCGAGTAGCGAAGAGCGAGAAAATATAGATACGGGTAACGGGATGCGAGATTCGAAGAGCGAGAAGAGATAGATTCGGGTTATCGAGTAACGGGTACAAAGATCTAAAAATCAGCAACGAGATTCGGGTGATCGGGTCTTGAAGAGCTTTAAAGTAGGTGAGAGAAATTGAGCCTACGAAAGCCTATCTTTTGGTTCTCCCCCTTGAATGCCGTTCGTTTGTGAGCGGTGATGTTCATCAAAGGGGGAGTTAGAGGGGGATGTTAATCTATGTGTTACCAACCCCTCCCAGCCTCCCCTTATGTTGGTATTTTCTGCCAAGCTGCAGTTGTGATAAAGGGGAGGAGCTAAAAGCATCCCGTTACGGTTTAACCTGCTTTTGGCCTGCTCTTGGCTCTTCGTTTACTCGCATCTCGCATCTGCTCTTGAGCTCTTAAGCTCTTCGCATCTCGTTCACTCGAATCCCGCAATTGCCCTTAAGCTCTTCGCATCTCGTTTACTCGAATCCCGCATCTGCTCTTATCTACACCTAAAACCATTCAACTAGGTTGATAATAAACACAAATTGTGGATAATGTTTATGCAATTAACGCCCTGCATTCAAATATCCGTCTTTATTGCATTTTTCAGATAAAGACCTGACCAAAAATTGAGGCTTGAACAGAGCTTCAATGCAGAAACGAGCTTTAACGCAGATACACAGTGAGGGACGGTCAATAAATACAGTAAATGCAATAAATACAGTAAGTTACGACAGGTGCGGTGAGTTGCAGTGGTAAAGGTGAGTCGGAAGGGTTGGGCGCGTGTGAGCGGTTCAACCTCAAACCATAAATAGAAATAAGGGTGTCTTATACCCATCACTGTCTGTAAATGAGCGGATATGGCGTAGGGGAAATTTAGAATAAGTTGAGCTTTTTCGATAGTCGTTGTTCTAACATTAACGACTCTAGTGAAGTTATCGAGTTTTATAACCCGCTCGCTAGCGAGTTATTTCCTACGATGAGTACCAATTCCTATTTCCTCTCATAAACCTTTTACTTTGTGAAGCACCGCGCAGCGGGTCAATCATTTGTTCTAATTCCTTTTGATGTCTTTGAGATATCACGGCACATTCCATTTTTATGACTTGGTCAACATGAATATTAAGAAAAATCGTCTCATTTTAGCGCTTCTCCCAGTACTGCTTACTGGGTGTACGACACCAGGTTCTCACCTTTCGACCGGTGATAAAAATGTCGTCCTTCCTTCTGAGGAACAAAAAAAAGCTGACATTTCTGATGTGGTTAACCTTTACCCACTCACAGCTCAGTCAGTATCGAGCTATCAAACTAACGTTTTGTCGGTTTCACAAGCCAACCCTGAGCTTGATGTTGATATCGCCAAATATGAATACAAAGTCGGCGTTGGTGATATCTTAAACATCACTATTTGGGATCACCCTGAACTGACCATTCCAGCCGGTTCGTACCGAAGTGCTTCTGAGGCTGGTAACTGGGTTCATGCTGATGGCACCATCTTCTACCCGTACATTGGTACTGTGGAAGTGGCAGGAAAAACGGTACGTGAAATTCGTGCTGATGTAGCAGAGCGCCTAGCGAAGTACATTGAAAGCCCACAAGTGGATGTGAACGTTGCCGCTTTCCGTTCTAAGAAAACTTATATTACTGGTGAGGTATCAAAACCTGGCCAGCAGCCAATTACTAACATTCCCTTAACCTTACTGGATGCAGTGAACCGTTCTGGTGGGTTAGCTGAAAATGCCGATTGGCGTAATGTTTCACTAACGCGTAATGGCGTAGAAGAAAATATATCGCTTTATGGCTTGATGCAACGTGGTGACCTAACGCAAAACCGCTTACTGCAAGCTGGTGATATTGTTCATGTGCCGCGTAATGACAATCAGAAAGTTTTCGTGATGGGAGAAGTGAACGACCCTCAACTCCTTAAGATTGATCGCGTGGGCATGAGCTTGACAGAAGCGTTAAGCAGTGTTGGCGGTATTACTCAACTTACGGCGGATGCGACGGGTGTGTTTGTCATCCGTACTTCTGATGATAAATCAGAGCGCATGGCTGACATCTACCAACTGAACATGGAAGATGCCTCGGCATTGGTGATTGGCACCGAATTTGATCTGAAACCTTACGACATTGTTTATGTCACAGCAGCACCGATTAGCCGTTGGAACCGTGTGATTGGTCAGCTTATTCCAACCATTAGCGGCTTTAACGAGCTAACCGAAGGTATGTTACGTGTTCGTAATTGGTAATAAATGAACATGACAATCAGGTTGCCACTAGTAGGTAACCTGATTGTTCTATTTCAAAGAGTACTCGCTGGATTAAGAGACACGAACCTGGCTTATGTGCAGGCCATGTTAAAGAGAAAATTAGAATTATGTTTAATAAAATTTTAGTCGTCTGCGTGGGCAATATTTGTCGTTCCCCGACGGGAGAGCGCGTTCTTCAAAAGCTGCTCCCCAACAAAGAAGTGGCCTCTGCTGGTATTGCTGCCGAAAAAAGTCGTTTAATCGGTAAGCCGGCAGACGAAACCGCGATTTTAATTGCCGCTGAAAATGGTGTTGATGTTGAAAATCATCAGTCTCAACAAGTCACACCGCAGCTTTGTGCTCAGTATGATTTGATCTTGGTGATGGAGAAGGGCCATATGGAGGCGCTCACTCAAATCTCGCCGGAAGCGCGTGGTAAAACCATGCTGTTTGGTCAGTGGATTGGTCAAAAAGACATTCCCGACCCGTACCGTCAAAGCCGCGAAGCGTTTGAATACGCTTACAAGCTGATTGACGAAGCCGCACAAGCTTGGGCGAAAAAGCTCTAGAGAAGAAGTTAAGCGTTAGCTAAAGCTCGTTAAGTTTTCTATATAGCCCATTAAGCTTTAGAGATGCCCTGTTAGGCTTTAGAGATACCCAGTTAAGCTATACACACAGCCATTAATCGAATCATATAAAAGAGAAGCCAATAAGCCGTACTTAACTTCTCTTCAAAAAACTAGTTTAGGAAGTCGTAACCTGATGACAACACAACCATCTCAGCAATCACACACAGATAACTCTGATGAGATAGATCTAGGGAAACTGCTTGGTATCTTATTGGATGCTAAATGGTTAATCATACTGACCACATTCGTTTTTGCTGTGCTTGGTATTGCGTTTGCTCTGCTTTCAACGCCGATATACAAAGCCGATGCTTTGATTCAAATTGAAGAGAAGAGTTCTGGCGGCATTTCTTCAATGGTCGGTGACATGGGAGACATGTTCTCTCAAGAATCTTCTGCCACGACAGAAGTGGAGATCATCAAATCTCGTATGATCTTGGGTGAAACGGTCGATAAGTTTAACCTCACCACGGTGACATCTCCTAACTATGCGCCAATCGTCGGTAAAGGGTTTGCACGCTTAACTGGCGACATCAACCACATTGCAGTAAGCCGTTTTACTTTGCCAAGCTACGCGAGTAGTTACGCGCACACCATTCAGATTATCGATGCAGAGCAGGGTACTTACCAATTGGTTCGTGACGATGAGCGCGTTATCTTAAAAGGCAAAGTGGGTGAGCTAGCAACAGCCGACGACTACAGCTTGTTTGTGGCAGGTTTTGAATCGCATAACGATTTTGAATTTTCAATAGGTCAGCGTAGCCGACTAGAAGCAATCGAATGGTTGAAAGCTTCTTTGTCTCTGTCTGAGCAAGGTAAGCAGACCGGTATTCTGAAACTAAGCTTCGAAGGCGAGAACAAGCAACAGATTTCTGAAATCCTTAATCATATTAGCCAGATCTACTTCTTACAAAACGTGAAACGTAATTCAGCAGAAGCAGAGAAGAGCCTAGAGTTCTTAGAAAGCCACCTTCCGGGCATTAAATCTGAGCTAACCGGCTATGAAGATGTATTAAACAATTACCGTCAAAAGAACGAATCGATCGATTTGGGCTTAGAAGCACAATCAACCTTGAAGGTAATGGTAGAGCTTGAAGCGCAATTAAATGAATTGACGTTTAAAGAGAGCGAAATCAGCCAACGCTTCACTAAAGATCACCCTGCATACAAAGCCTTGCTTGATAAGCGTAAAACGCTATTGGGTGAGAAAGAGCGCCTAAACAAGCAAGTACAAAAGCTGCCAAAAACACAGCGTGAAGTGCTGCGTATGACACGTGATGTAGAAGTAAACCAACAAATCTACATCCAGCTTTTAAACAAGGTTCAAGAACTGAGCATTATTAAAGCCGGTACGGTTGGTAACGTTCGTATTTTAGATGATGCACAAGCGTATGCTCGCGCCGTTAAACCTAAGAAGTCATTGATTGTTGTATTAGCGACGCTACTGGGTGGCATGTTAAGTGTCGCGTTTGTATTAGTGAAAGCAGCGTTCCACCGCGGTGTTGAAAGCCCTGACCAAATTGAACAAATTGGCCTTCCAGTTTACGCGGCGGTACCTAAATCTGATTTACAGATTGATCTAACCAACCGCTTTAACTCAAAGAAACAGAAGACCAAAGGGACCCAAGCTCTGCTTGCTGAATCGAACCCTGCGGACCTTTCGGTTGAAGCACTGCGTGGCCTTCGCACCAGCTTGCACTTTGCAATGCTCGAAGCGAAAAACAATATCTTGATGATTTCTGGCCCTGCGCCGGGCATTGGTAAATCATTCATCTCGACCAACTTTGCCGCAGTAGCCGCGAAAACTGGCCAAAAAGTGCTGTTGATTGATGCCGATATGCGTAAAGGTTACCTACAACAAAGCTTTGGTTTGAAGTGGGACAATGGACTTTCTGATGTATTGAGCAGCAAGCAAGAATTCGCTCAGTCAGTAAAGTCGACACCAGTAGAAAACCTAGAAATCATTACCCGTGGTCAAGTGCCACCCAACCCATCTGAACTGCTAATGCACCCGCGCTTTGCAGAACTCATGGAATGGGCATCTAAAGAGTATGACTTGGTGATTGTCGATACTCCACCAGTACTGGCAGTTACCGACCCAAGTATTGTTGGCGCCTTTGCTGGCACCACATTAATGGTTGCTCGTTACGGTCAAAACACCGTTAAAGAGATCGACGTTGCTCGTCACCGCTTCGAACAGTCGGGTATCGAAGTGAAAGGCGTTATCTTCAACGCCATCGAGAAGAAAGCTTCAAGCTCATACGGCTACGGTTACTACAACTACACGTATTCGAGTGACAAGAAATAACTAAAAGCAGTAACGGGATGCGAGTAACCGGGTAAACGAAGAGCAGAAAGGCAGATACGAGATTCGAGTGGCGAGATACGAAAAGCGCCACTCGACCCTGCTCTTCATCTCTTCATCTCTTCATCTCTTCGTTACTCGTTTACCCGCTACCCGCATCTGTTTTTAAGCCTTTAGCATCCCGTTTA
>NZ_JACJFF010000119.1:0-15237 GCF_014164465.1 Vibrio sp. SG41-7
TTATTTCAAGCCGCGAGGTCGAGGGCTCGAGGCTATAGAAATACAGCCACTTTCATCACCATGATCTACATGATAGCGAGCCCTGCCGCTGAAATATTGAAATCCACTTGAAACGTCGAAGAGCCCTATTTATTTAGTATGCGCCTTTTTAGCAACATGATTCACTCACGAAAACCGATGCAACTTATCACTGACTCTGTTCGCCAAAAAGACAACTTGGTCGATTATTTTATCGACAATGTTGGCGATGTCGAAAAAGAAATCAACATGTTAGCTGAACAATATAACGATGCGAATCCAGAGAATTTGATCAACATTTATGAGATTAAGTGGCAAATGATCATGTATGCGCACGGAGCGGTATGCCTAACTCCCTTCATGGAGAGCACTTGGAATGAAGGCGATATGGTCACCTCGCCCGAAGATGCCCTACTTAAGCATTGGCAGCTTTTCAACACGCAGATGGTCAGCAAGTTTAGAATAGAAGACCAATGGGTGCTAAACCCAACTAGCCTAGAAGAGCTAATTTATGAAGTGCCCTGTGTATGGAAGTGCAATCAAGAACATCATTAATCCAGTGTTTTTATTTTCCTTGGTCGTAAGTTGATTTACTTAAAACAAAAATGCGCCGTTACAGAACCAACTGTAACGGCGCATTTTTATATGTATAGATCTTTAAACTGGAGCTTTGTCCAGCTTGTTAGCGACGTGCTTTACCGCGGTTTTGGTGAATCTTAAGCTTCGCTTTGATCTTACGTTTTTCTGATGAACGACTTTTACTGCGACCACCGCGATCGGGGGCTACATCTTTTTCTAGACTTGGTTCAAAGCCCTCTAGCCACTCTTGAGGCAAGCGAGTATCAAGTAAGCGTTCAATGTCACCCAATAGGTACGCTTCATCCTGACTCATCAAAGAAATCGCTAAACCGGTATTACCTGCGCGGCCAGTACGTCCGATGCGGTGGACGTAATCTTCAGCTTTAAATGGCATGTCATAGTTCACAACTTGTTCTAGCTGCTGGATATCAATACCACGAGCTGCCACGTCGGTTGCAATCAACGCTCTCACCTTGCCTGATTTGAAATCGTCCAGTGCTTTTTGGCGCGCACCTTGGCTCTTATCACCATTGATTGATGCCGCTTTGATGCCGTCTAACTTAAGCTCTTTAACTAGAGCATCAGTACCCTGCTTAGTTTTCGTGAACACCAACACTTGTTGCCAGTTTTTTGAGCCAATCAAATAAGCCAATAGTTCACTTTTACGCGATTTATCAACCGGATAAACCATCTGGGTAACGGTGTCAGCGGTGCTGTTTTTTGGCGTAACTTGAATTTCGCTTGGTGACTGCATCATTCGATGTGCAAGCGCTTTAATTTTATTGTCGAACGTCGCAGAGAAGAACAGCGTCTGACGTACGTCGTTCATGCGAGAAAGAATGCGTTTGATGTCAGGCATGAAGCCCATATCTAGCATGCGGTCTGCTTCGTCTAATACCAGCACTTCCGTTTGGCTTAACATAATGTTCTTGGTGAACATATGGTCAATAAGACGACCAGGCGTCGCTACAAGAATGTCGGCGCCTCCACGTAAGTTATCGGTTTGAACCTTCATGCTAACGCCGCCGTAAGCCACCACAACTTTAATATCGGTGCCTTTCGCATAACTCGTTACGTTATCAAACACCTGTTGTGCCAATTCACGCGTTGGCACTAACACAAGTGCACGAACGAGCTTAGGGTTCGGAATAACATTGTCTTTAGTCTCGATTAATCTTTGAATAATCGGCAAACCAAACGCCGCGGTTTTACCGGTACCCGTTTGCGCACCAGCCAGTACATCTTTGCCTTCCAGTACCAATGGAATAGCTTGTTCTTGAACACTAGTCGGAGCCGTAAAGTTTAGCTCTGATAGCGTTGTAAGAAGTTGCTCAGACAATCCTAGTTGGTTAAAAGATTGGGTAGATTCAGACATAGTATGATGCTCAAAGATTAAATAGGCGCGGATTGTAGCAAACCTGCATTACGCTGTTTACCTTTCCTTTTGATTTTTCTTCATTTGAAGTGCATTAAACTGCTTCGCTTCTTCTAAAACGTTGGGATACAGCTCATTAAAGTGACACTGCAACGTATCATAGTGACGTTCGAGGTCGTCGTAACAATTTTTGAGCATCCCTAGCTTGGGCCTTCTCAACGCCATACGTTGCAATACAACTTCTATGGAAGACATGTCTTGATAGCTTTCCAGCCAACGTTGTTCTGCCATCTTTTGATGAATCGTAATGAAGTTCTCAGGCCAGTGTGGCTCTTGATGTGCAAAGATCTGTTGATGACTATCGAAACAAAAATGCTCTAACGTCTGCTGCGAGAACTGAGTCCAATGATTGGCTAAGCAGTGATCCCAAAATACATCCAGTGCAATAGGCGCAAAGCGACGCGTTTGGTCTAAAAAAAGCGATTTTGCCGATCGGGATACATCGTGACGGTCTGTGTAACTATCCACGAATCGATGAAGTCTTATTCCGTCTGAAAGCGAGGTTGAATAGTGTTTATTAGGGTCGCCTTTAACGAAGTCACCTAACAGATTACCAGCTAAGTTACTTTTACAGTGTTGAGCGATGTGGAGGTGTGCGAGAAAGTTCATTGAACCTCATTAAAGTATCGAGAACTAAGTAACATGGTAAACGTACTCGTTTATCTTCGCGAACTTTAATGAGGATAGTTTTGTTATGACGTGTGAGCGAATGAGATTTGCTCAGTTTAAGAATTGTCTAATTTGAGAACGTTGAACTACAGAAACCTTTAGTTCAGGTAAAACCTAGTTCGAAGACTTAAAAAGTTCTTCTGCTAATTGTTTAACCGCCTGCTCGTAGTCAGATAAATCAATGCCAATTTCCATGGCATCTAACAACTCAAGACTTTCGTCATTAAAAGATTGGTCACTCATAGTGCCCCCTCTATTCCTTGATGCGGACATGATGTCCGATTAACTAGTGCACCATCTTGGACTTATATTATGTCACTTTGATGAACGCACTCTACTCTACCCATTCCATATTTATAGCTTGAAGCTACTCGCGATCATTAGCGCTTGTTTACGCTAAAGGGGTATACGCGAACGACATATGTACTGTCACCTTACACCAAGTACAACAAATTACTCTACAAATTTTGAAGCAGATCATGGTCAAACGTTTGCTTCGGGCATTTGAGCGCTTCCAACTCACCAATCGTAAAATATAGTTTACAGTGGATATTTTTAATTACATTAGACATTGCATTTGGAATTAAACTCAATCAGAATACTTAAAAATCGAGATATTCTTTGGGTTTATGCGCTTAAGCTAGAAGAATTACAATGAAAACACACCCTAACGTAAAGAATTATATACAATGAATAAATCAAAGGTTTTTGGTAGTACTTTGATCATTGCAGGCACCACTATTGGTGCTGGCATGCTCGCTCTTCCACTTGCTTCTGCAGGTATTGGCTTTTCAACCTCACTTTTTCTAATGCTTGGCTTATGGGCTCTAATGGCCTTTACTGCTTTGTTAATGGTAGAACTACATCAATTCGCTGATTCTGACGCAACCCTACACACGCTAGCTGACAAAATTTTAGGGACAAAAGGTAAGTGGATCGCTAGCTTTGCAGTTATGTTCCTTTTCTACGCTCTGTGTGCAGCTTATATTGCAGGCGGTGGTGCGCAGTTTAATCAACGTATCTCGGATATTTCAGGCATTGAGCTTAATGGCCAAATCACAACCCTTCTATTCACACTGTTAGTTGCTGGCGTTGTGACGATTGGTACGCACAGTGTCGATAAAGTTAACCGCGTTTTATTCGGACTTAAACTGATTGCGATGGTACTGGTACTCAGCTTCCTAGCACCAAACATCACCTCTCAATACCTAATGAGCATGCCTTTACAGCAAGGGCTGATTGTTGCAGCAATCCCAGTCGTGTTTACCTCTTTTGGCTTCCACGGCAGCATCCCTTCAATTGTTCGATACCTAGATGGTGACGTTCGCTCTCTACGTAAGGTCATGATTATTGGCTCTGCACTCCCTTTGGTCATCTATGTTTTCTGGCAGAGTGTGACTCTAGGTGTGATTAGCCAAGAGCAGCTTTTGTCGGATACAAGTTTGGGCGCACTGTTAGTCTCATTGTCACAAACCGTTCATCAATCAAACCTTAGCGTTATCGTTGGCGTATTCGCAGACCTTGCACTGCTGACTTCTTTTATTGGTGTGAGCTTGGGGTTATTTGAATTCATGGGGGATTCACTGAGCAAGAAACTAGGCAGTGCAAAACGCGTTAAAACGGCCGCTATCACTTTCTTACCGCCATTAGGTTTTGCCTTGTTCTACCCACAGGGTTTCATTACAGCTCTGGGCTACGCAGCCATAGCACTTTCAGTGCTCGCAATTTTGCTGCCGACAGTGATGGTATACAAGATTCGTTACACGGATTTCTCTGTAGAACCTCAAGGTACAGAAGCGACTTACCAAGTGCTCGGTGGAAGTAAAGCGTTGTTTTTAGTTGGCAGCGTAGGCGTTTTTATCATTGCGATTCAAATCCTTATTTCAGTAGGGCTATTGCCTTCTCTGGGCTAATAAACCCATAGAGAACAAAAATACTTGATAGATGTCTCATAAACGATATGTTGGTATCATTAATTTTCACAATTAGTCGATTGGCATCACATTTTTATTGAGGTCGGTTATTTAGAGTCCACGGTAAAGGATTTACCGTGGAGTTTTTATGAAAGAAGTACAATTTCGAACGATAGACAAACTGTTTATCAAGATGTCGATCAACGACAAGTTTTGGGTCATTTTCTTAATCTTTTTTGCCGCTCTGGCAAGCCTAGCTGGACTCAACTACGTCAACAAAATGGAACACATTGACGTAACTGCAAAACAGCAGGTTGAATATCAATTGCAAGGCATTTTATCAGCGTCAGATTCCCCAGCTTCCGTTCGTTCAGTTAGCCAACAAACACGTCCTCAAGAAACAACCATATTGAAGAATGGTGCAGTTACAGCAACAGCCATTGCACAAGATGGTAATTACTACTCTCTTACCGTTTCAAATCTCGATACGCAGAATCAAAAGCAGCAAGCACTGTACACTTTATTACTGAGCTTTTTGTGGTGTGTGCCTTTTGGTCTTTTCTGTTACTGGGTAGCGACTTTCCTAGGCGGCGCACTGTGGGTGCTTTACTCAACGACTCAAAAGATTGGTGATGGCGACTTAACATCACGCCTTGGTTTCCACCCTGGCCGAGACGAGTTCGGCACGATTGGTTGTGCGCTTGACCGTTCAATGGACACGCTTAGTGAGTTAGTCAACAACGTAAACCACAGTGCAGCAACGCTGAGTGAAACATCGGCTTCTTTCGAAGCAGAGATGAAGCGCAGTGAAACACAAATTATGAGCCAGAATGCGTCTCTAGACTCTGTTGCTACTGCCATGGATCAGATGACGGCTTCAGCCAATGAAGTCTCTAACATTTCAGCACGTTCAACTGAACAAACTGAACAAGACGCGCAGCAAATCAACGACAGCCATACGAAAGTTCAACAAGCCATCTCAGAGATCACCACACTCTCTTCTTTGATTGAGCAAACCTCATCTTCAGTTACCAGCTTGAATGTGAACACTAGCCAAATTAATGAAGTGATCACGACGATCAACGCAATCTCAGAGCAAACTAACTTGCTTGCACTGAACGCGGCGATCGAAGCTGCTCGTGCGGGTGAACAAGGCCGTGGTTTCGCTGTTGTTGCTGATGAAGTACGAACGCTTGCAAGTCGCACTCAGTCGGCTACGGTTGAAATCCAAGCGATGATTGAACGCTTACAGCAAGAGAGCCAAAATATCGCTAAGATCACCGAGCAAACGGTCGATCAAGCGCAAACTAGCAGCCAACTGATTTCAAACATTGGGGACGATGTAAACTCGATTGCTGACTCCGCTCAAGCGCTAATGGATATGAGTATTCAGATTGCAACCTCAGCGGACGAGCAAAGCAACGTAGCGAACACCATCGCAGCTGAGCTTAACGATATTCGCAGTCAATCCGATGTGATTAAAGAAGTGGCTCAAAACTCTTCAAATGGCGTGTCAACACTGACAGACGCATCAGTTTCTTTGTCTAAAACTTTGGCAAGATACCGCACTTAGATTTGAGTGATCACTTAGGCTGACCAAGTTAAATTCAGCGAAACTAAAAAGGACTCATCATGAGTCCTTTTTTATCGACGTTCGTTAATAGCAACGTCCGCTAATAGCAACGCCCGTTAATAGCAACTTTCACTAATAACAACTTCCGTTAATAACAGCTTCCCTTAATAACAACAGGAAAAACATGGTCTTTAACGATGAGATTATCATTACCATGAAGCAAGTCGCAAAGGCGAGATTATCAAGTGTCAAAACTGTCTAATATTCGAGCTTAGGGGTAATCTAATTAAACGGGTCTTTTTTCGCTTACCCTCTTGCTGCAGGTGACACATAATGAATAAAACAGAAACACCAAACACCGACGACATTACATGCCCTTTATGCCAACACGACGAATATCTACTCTCAGAAAGTGGAGAAAAATTTACTTGTGCATCTTGCGGTTTTCACACTAAACAATTTAGTAAGGTAGTCAGCCTTCAGTTAGGCTCTACCCCACCAAAGCTGCAGGGTTCGGTATTCCACCACTTGAGCAGTGCTTGCCATTAATCCAAACCGAAATCTCTTCCAAACTGTAGATATCCTGAGCCGCTACCTCTGATGAGTCGGCTTCGGGATCTACGATTGATTCATTAATACTTGGGCGCAATCGGAATGATTGAATACCCGCACGAACACCCGCTTCAATTCCTTTCAAAGTATCGTCCACATAGATACACTCATTGGGTAAAAAGCCCATATTCATGGCTGTATACATAATCAGGTCAGGTTCAGGCTTCCAGCTGTTGGCATCAAAAGCTGAAAACACTTTACCTTTAAAGTCATCGAGCATTCCTGTCATTGCCAATGAAGATTCAACCCGAGACTTAGGCGCATTAGAAGCGATACAAAATTCGATGTCCTGTCGCTTTAGGAATTCAATGAGCTCGATGGCACCATCCATCGGCTTTAAATGACGTTGGAACAAAGCTTCTAATTCAATACGATATAACGGCTCAAGCGTATCAATCGAGATAGATAGCTCTAAACGTTCTTGTGTATCCATTAAGATATCGGCCAGCTTTCCACCTTGAAAGTGCGCATAGCAGTCATTAACGTTTAGCTCCGCCCCAAAGCCGGTGAATACATTCACCAAGGCTTGGCAACACAGCTTTTCGCTATCGATGAGTGTTCCATCACAATCGAAAATTACACATTTAGTCTGTTCTAACCGCATAGCTCTCTCACTCGCATTGAATTCAAGTTTTATCCTATAGTGTTCTTTCAATGCGCGGGATGATTAAGATAACAGTTTGCGGACGCAGGCTTATTTCTCTTCGCGAAATATGGGCTTGATCACCTTATGGCTCGACATAAGCAACAGCTTTCATCAAATTAACCCAGAATCTGCAAAACCAAATACTACAAGGTTTACATAAACGACTTAATTTCAGTGGAAAATATAAATTGCCACGTCCTAGTCGGATTAGGGTGAATTGATAAAGAAACCAAGACTTGTAGACTATTCAGATAGAGAGAGAGTTAGCTAACAACCGACTCTTCTAGAACCTTAACTTCAATCGAAGGTACAGACGCATATTCTACAGCTCCAGTATCGGGATACGAATCTCGGATAGCGACAAACTCGGGCAGGTGTTTCAGTAGCAGTTTGGTTAACTGAGGATCAAATTGATAGCCACACTCTCTCTCGAACAAGTCGACCACCATCTCTAATGGCCATGGCTCTTTGTAACACCGGGCACTAAGCAATGCGTCAAATACATCGGCTACGGCAGTGATTCGAGCAAACAAGTGAATTTGTTCACCTACCTTGCCATTAGGGTATCCAGCGCCATCCCAACGCTCATGATGTTCGTTAGCAATGATTGCCGCGAGGTTGGTAATATCACCCGCTCCGCTCTTCAGTAAATTGTAGCCCGCAGTGGTGTGAAGTTTCATTACATCCCACTCTTGGTCTGTCAATTTACCTGGTTTATCTAAGATAGATTCCGGAACCGAAATCTTACCGACATCATGCATTGGGCTGATGATCTCAATCATCTCGACCTCGCGATGGCTCAAGCCACGATACTTAGCAAGCAAAGCGGATAACTTGGCTACACGCTTAACGTGATTCCCCGTCTCACCAGAGCGAGTTTCAATGGCTTCACCCAGCACATGAATCATGTCCTTTTGAACATTCAAAGTCTGTTTCTGTAGTGCAAGGATTCGCTTGTTCTTTTTTGCCAACTCTTTCTTTTGGCGCAGGGTAATAAATTGCATCACGATAATCACGCTCAGCCCTGTAATGACCATGATTAAGCCCAACAACAATTGAAAGTTCTTTTGTAAAAAGGAGGAAGGCTCGTTAACAATCACAGATCCTGTCGGCAGTACATTATCACCAATACCAAACTTTTTAAGCGCCGGATAATTGAAAACAAAACGCTTGTTGTCACCGGGAACTAAAGGTGTAGAAAAATTAAGAGGCACATACTTATCCAATGCACTAACGGCCTCTTCACCCATGCTTCGTGAGTGGTTTACATAACCTCCGAGTACATCACCGACTATATTAAACTGCCATAACGCAAACACTGGTGCGGCGCTCGATGCAGATAAGGTTTCCGCGACCTCTTGATAGGTATGATATACACCTTGATCTAACTCAGTATTGTAGTGGCTCAGTAAGACTGCATCGTCAGCAGATACCCCTTTTAAGAACTCACTTGTTTGCTTGAGCGACAAATCGCGTATTTCGACCAAATTAATCGATGGAAAGTCTGCCATAATACGGCTTATATCTTTACGGATTAGCTCAGAAGTGACACTGTAATCATTGATTAAATAGAGGTTCTTTAGATTAGGTCTTAATTTAGAGATCAGCTTTATATTAACGTCTATCCGATCGTTCTCATAAAGCACAGTCGCTCTATCAGACACCGCATACATATCGGTGCTTATGTCGTTGATACCCGCTGCAACAATAGGTGTCGCACGGTCAATCAACGCACTCAGTGATTCAAGGAAATTAGCCGCGTTATCGTCAGTCGCAATAACCCCATCAAATTTATAACCTGCGTATTTGGCTTGTAAGTAATCGGCGAGAGAGTCGTAGTACTCAGAGCTATGGACGCGCTTTGTATCCAAATACTCGATTGAGAGTTTAACTTCGGTTTGAGATTGGCTGAACGCACTGTCTATCCCTTTCTGAAAGTCAGCAGTCCATTGGTAAGAAGGTTCGTATGAGTGTAAAACTAGGATGCGTTTGATATCCCAGTCGGTAGCAAAACTGACTGTAGAAAAAGCGCTAACACACAATACAGCGATTGATATCAATAGCTTGTACATACAAAACCCTTTATAAAAGATGGGGTATTGTACTTAGATTAACGCTTTCTCAAAGAATCTTTAGTTCTCGACCCACACTTTATCGTGAGAAGCATGATCTTGTGCCCAAAAATCATGTAACTGCTTAGCAAAGCCGTTGATATCTTGACCGTTTTCAATAATCACGTCGGAGATCAACAGAGAGTCTTCCACTTCTGTGACAATAGCACTCGCCACAACATCACCATTTTGAGTTCCAATGTATAAAACATGCTCATCAGACAACATAATCTGACTCAAAAACTCAAGCATATGTGCCCTTTCGGTTTCATCGTGATAAACACTGGCTTGGTTAAGTGAAAAAAGTACCGTCAGTTTATGGAAATCGACTTTATGCAGTTCATCAATTTGGGAAGGAATTTGATCTTGAGCGAGGAGTTGGTAATTCTTGGATGGGAGTCTGCTTTGATAAAGTTCTCGACCTAGCAAGCTCTCCTTTGCGGGGTAAGCAATGTCGAGTTGACTAAACAGCCATTGGTTTTTCTTATGTGCGCTTTCAGGTATTTCGTTATTCATTCTTTTAGTACCTAAGATTAGTAACCCCAAATATCACAGTTATTTGGGAGACATATGGTCGGCGTAGGAGCCGAACTACATGCAGAAAGGATACAGAGCATGACTAACGCCAACAAGTACTTTAAATGCTTCATATTTTTCATTCTCTCATAACACCCTTTAAGAACTCGGTGAAAAGCTCTACACTCGTATCCAAGCTTTCAATATCCTTATAGTAAACAGAACTATATAAATAAAAAGGACTTCTTATGAAAAAAGCCTTAATAGCAGCAGGTATCATCACAATGTTGGCAGGCTGTTCGGACAACGAGGTTGGCGACGTCTCTCTTGGATTCTTCACAATGAAGGATATCAAAATGTCATCGTTAGATGATGATAAGATCGAAGGAGTGACTTGTCACATTGCATCAATCGAAGCAAACCTGAGTCTTTCCGATCCAAGCGATAGTTCTATCTCTTGTCGTCAAACAGGCGAAATCACTCCAGAAATGATTGCTAAAATAGACAAAAGTAAATCAGGTGAAGTGGTATTCAAGCAGTCGAAAAGTATCTTCTTCAAAACGATGAAGGTTCGTCGTATCTACGATGCTGAGAATCAATCGCTGCTTTACTTATCTTACACAACCAAAGAAACAGAAGGCAGCTTCAAACATAGCCTTTCAACCGTTCCGCTATGGGGTACAAAGGCTTACGTAGATCCAGCAACACTCGTTCCAGCCGAATAGTCTCACACGAATGGTCTGAAGCAAAAGTAAGCTGAATCACCTGTACAGACATTGTGCAGGTGATTCAAAATGTAATAAAAATGAAAGAAACAGAAACAAAATGTGATATCATGCGGCAAAATTTTTTCACTGTATTTGTCATATGAAATTTCCTGGACAGCGTAAATCTAAGCACTACTTTCCAACTCACGCCCGTGATCCGTTGGTCAACCAAATTCAACAAACACCTAAGCTACACCGCGCAACAGTTGTCGGTATAGGTCAAACGATTGTTGATATCGAAGCCCGTGTTGACAACGAGTTCCTAGAAAAATACGAGCTGAGTAAAGGCCACTCACTAGTATTGGAAGAAAGTAAAGCAGATGCGCTGTATGAAGAGTTAGTTGAGCGCGGTTTGATCACGCATCAATACCCTGGCGATACTATCGGCAACACACTGCACAACTATTCTGTTCTTGCAGACAGCAAATCTGTCCTACTTGGCGTAATGTCTAAGAAGATTGAAGTTGGCTCATTTGGTTACCGCTACCTTTGCCGCACTTCTTCTCGTATGAACTTAAACCACTTACAAACCGTTGATGGTCCCATTGGTCGTTGTTACACGCTCATTACCGAAGATGGCGAACGTACGTTTGCGATCAACGAAGGACACATGAACCAGCTGCTTCCTGAAAGTATTCCTGAACAGATTTTTGAAAAAGCGTCTGCATTAGTTGTGTCTTCATACTTAATGCGCGGTAAGCCTGAAGATCCGATGCCAAAAGCGGTACAAAAAGCGATTGAATACGCGAAAGCGTACAATGTGCCAGTTGTACTGACACTTGGCACGAAGTACGTAATCGAAGGTAACGCTGAATGGTGGCAAGAATACCTGAAAGAGAACGTAACCATCGTCGCGATGAACGAAGATGAAGGTGAAGCATTAACGGGTGAAAAAGATCCGCTATTGGCTGCGAACAAAGCTCTTGAGTGGGTTGACCTAGTTCTCTGCACTGCAGGCCCTGTCGGCTTATACATGGCAGGCTACACTGACGAACCAGCGAAACGCGAAACAACGCTTCCGTTACTGCCGGGTAACATTCCTGAATTTAACAAATACGAATTCAGCCGTGCGATGCGTAAGCAAGACTGTAAAGACCCAGTAAAAGTGTACTCTCACATTGGCCCTTACTTAGGCGGCCCACTTGAGATTAAGAACACCAACGGTGCTGGTGATGGTGCACTTTCAGCACTACTTCACGACATGGCAGCAAACAGCTACCATCACGTTAACGTGCCGAACTCTGAGAAGCACGAACACGCTTGTTTAACTTACTCTTCACTGTCTCAAATTTGTAAGTACGCAAACCGTGTAAGCTATGAGGTGCTGACTCAGCACTCTCCTCGCCTTTCTCGTGCGCTACCTGAACGCGAAGATAGCTTAGAAGAAACATACTGGGATCGTTAATCAACCATGCCAGGTTGTTAACTCATTGAAGTTGATGACCAGATAGATTATCCATTCCTGAAGGGCTGCTATATGCAGCCCTTTTTGTATTCAGCACTAATGCAGCTGAAGGCAGTCAGATCGAATATTTTGCTCGTTTAAGATTTGATCTCGCGCAATGACTCTTTAGATCTGTTATCTTCCAGCACATAATTCGTGTGGTTTGCCTTTACTTGGCAAATTTATACAGTACTATCGCCACGCAAACGTTTACGTACCACCTTTCGGTTCTGATATAAGGATCAAATATGCTATCGGATATTGATATTTGTCGCTCTACTCCCCTTAAAAACATCAGTGAAGTTGCCAAACAAGCTGGCCTGCAACACAACGAACATCAGCCATTAGGGCAATACAAATCTAAAGTGTCTCTGACATCACTTGAACGCCTCGCCAACCAACAAGATGGTAAATTGGTCGTGGTGACCGCTATCACACCAACGCCTCTTGGCGAAGGCAAAACAGTCACTACTATTGGATTAGCACAAGGCCTCGCAAAGATTCATCAATCAGCCATGGCCTGCATTCGTCAGCCTTCAATGGGCCCGGTATTTGGTGTAAAAGGCGGCGCAGCGGGCGGTGGTTACTCTCAAGTCGCCCCTATGGAGCAATTAAACCTTCACCTGACCGGCGACATTCATGCCGTAACAGCCGCTCATAACCTCGCTTCTGCGGCCATTGACGCACGCTTATATCATGAACACCGTGAAGGATTAGAAGCCTTTGAAGCACGTTCAGGCTTAAAAGCGCTCAACATTGATCCTAGTAGAATCGTTTGGCGACGTGTAATGGACCATAATGACCGTGCATTACGCATGATCACAGTAGGCAAAAACGAATCAGACAAAACAATTAATGGCCTTGAACGGGAAGATGGTTTTGATATCTCAGCCGCTTCAGAGCTGATGGCTATTCTCGCTCTTGCCGATGATCTACAAGACCTACGCAAGCGTATCGGCCGTGTCGTACTCGCATACAACAATCAAGGTTCGCCATTAACCGCAGAAGACTTCAACGTCGCGGGCGCTATGACAGTAACGATGAAGGACTCTATTGAACCAACATTGATGCAAACCCTTGAAGGCGTTCCGACTCTAATACACGCGGGACCTTTCGCTAACATCGCACACGGTAACTCATCTATTATTGCTGATAAGATAGCGTTAAAACTGAGTGACTTCGTCGTGACAGAAGGTGGTTTCGGCTCAGACATGGGCTTTGAGAAAGCGTGTAACATCAAGGTGAAAGCATCGAACAAGAAACCCGATTGCGCCGTAGTTGTCGCAACATTACGCGGATTAAAGGCCAACTCTGGTTTATACGATTTGAGACCGGGTACTCCATTACCTGATTCAATCTTTAATGACGATCAAGACGCGCTCACAGCAGGCTTTGAGAACCTTAAATGGCACATCAACAACGTTAAACAATACCAAGTACCTACTGTCGTTGCGATCAACCGATTCCCACAAGATTCAGCTCAAGAGCTCGATACTTTGAAACAAATGATCACCGACTTTGACCCAAGTGTCAGCGTTGAAGTAAGTGAAGCCTTTGGTCAAGGTGGTGAAGGTGCAATTCAGTTGGCTCACGCCGTGGTAAAAGCATGCCAAACAGAGAGTAAATTTAAGCCTTTGTACTACTCTGAGCAAAGCTTAGAAGAGAAACTGATGGCAGTCGCTGAAGTCGGATACGGCGCAGCCAGTATTTCGCTATCACCACTGGCAAGAAAACAACTGACTGAGTTCAACCAACACGGCTATGGCGACCTATCGGTTTGTTTGGCAAAAACGCCATTATCGATTTCAACAGAAGCTCAAATAAAGGGTGCACCCACTCAGTTTAACGTACCCGTTAGAGAGTTAAAACTGTGTGCTGGTGCCGGCTTCATCTACGCTTTGTGCGGCAACGTAATGACCATGCCAGGCTTACCTGACAAACCGGCTTTCATGTCATTAGACATTGATAGTAATGGAAATATTATCGGCCTAAACTAGGTGTCCTTAGCTAGATAAACGGCAATTAATCGCGATTAGTTTGGCTCAAATTTCAGACCAGCGTTCTATATTGAGCAATCATTTCCTAACGAAGTGATTGCTCAACAATCAAGCTTGAATGCAAAAAGTTGCACTAAAATCGTAGTTATATGCAAATCTTGTTTTAAGTTCTGGGTTAAGATCACATTAAAAACCCCATAAAATATATAGTATTGCGCTGATTCTTTGAGGACAGTGATGAATACGAGTATAAAAAAACTAGTCAGCCAATTTCTATGCACCATATTTGCCCTAGGATTAGTCCCTGCCCTCTACATCAATTCTGAACTTGACAGAATTGATGCTCAGCATACTCTAAATATTAAGCAGTCTAGCCAAAACCAAATCGAATACAGTTTTCACGAACTGGCCGTTATTGTTGAGCAAATATCTAATTCTGTTCCTTCTATCGCAGACTCTCAAACGTTACTTCGCGCAATTGAAGAACCATCAATTGTTCATAAACAAGCTCTGCAAGATCTGTGGGTGATGTTAGCTCGCGGACAACAATACTATTCTCAACTTCGCTACCTCGACCTAGAAGGTAACGAGGTTTACCGTATCAACTACAACAACAATAAAGCGACAATAGTTCCTGAGAATAAACTGCAGAACAAATCAGCTCGTAGCTACTTTAAAGATCTCCACCGACTGAAGATTGGAGAAGTAAGCTCCAACGGTATCGATTTAGAGATTGAGAATGGTGAAGTCGTCCACCCTTTGATGCCAGCCCTAAGGATAATGACACCCGTCGCCTCAGAAGATCGTATTATTGGCTACTTTATTGCTAACCTTAATATGCTCGAGGTCTACGACCGCCTTCTTTATCAAATCGGTACATCATCAGCCGTCCCTGTCATTCTTAACAGAACCGGACATGTCATCATGGGCCCTGATATCGAAGAATCGTTTGGGCAT